>CAZIAJ010000013.1:0-16679 GCA_964537565.1 uncultured Sulfurospirillum sp. | reverse complement strand
AAAAGAATTATAAAAAGTTTTGGTATAGATATGCCAATAGGACTTGTCGCAAATGAAATTTCAAGATATAAAAACTCTTTGATTGACCCAAGTGTTGCTTGGGAAAAAGCAGAACTTCCAAACTATAAAAAGATAGCTCAGACTTATGAGCAGTATGAAAAGTATATAAAAGACAATAATTTAGTAGATTTTGATGATTTACTTGTTTTGCCATATAAGATTTTAGATGAAAATGAAGATTTGTGTAAAGAGACAAGTCAAAGATATCAGTATATTATGGTAGATGAGTATCAAGATACAAATGAGCTTCAATATAGACTTATTCGTAAGATTTGTTCAACTCATAATAATATATGTGTAGTTGGTGATGATGATCAGAGTATTTATGGTTGGCGTGGAGCAAACATAAAAAATATTTTAGATTTTAAAGATGAATTTGAAAATACAAAAATTATAAAATTAGAAAATAATTATCGCTCAACTGCTAATATATTAAAAGTTGCAAATGATCTTATAGAACATAATCGTTCACGTCTTGGAAAAGTATTAAAAAGTACAAAAGGTGATGGAGAGGTAGTTTCTATTATAGAATCACATGATGAAAAAAATGAAGCAACTATAGTATCAAAAAGGATAAAAGTTCTTATAGATAAGGGTGTAAGTCCAAAAGATATTGCTGTTCTTTATCGTATAAATGCTTTAAGTCGTTCTTTAGAAGAGGGTTTAAATCGTGTAGGAATTCCTTACAACATGGTAGGTGGAGTAAAGTTTTATGAGAGAACAGAGATAAAAGATTTGATTTCATATTTACGTATAATAGCCAATCCTAATGATGATTTTTCAATAAAAAGGATAATCAATAGACCTAAAAGAGGACTTGGAAAAGTAACGATAGATAAGATACTAAAAGGTGCTTATGAAAATCATTTGTCAATATATGGATATATTACAACAAAACAAGATGATTTAAAAGCTATGGTAAGTAAAAAATGCTATAACGCACTGATAGAGTTTAGTGAAAATTTACAAAGACTTATAGAAGTAGCGAGTGAAGCTACTTATAATATAGTAGATGAATTAGAAAATCTTTTTGGTATTAAAAAGTACTATGATCAACTTCCAGATTCTTTAGAGCGTGTATCAAATATAGATGAATTTTATGGACTTTTTAGAGATCTTGTAAAACAAAATCCACAGATGAATATAGATGAATTTCTCAATGATTTGGCACTACAAAGTGACCAAGATAGTATAGATATGGAAAATATCTCTATTATGAGTATTCATGCGAGTAAAGGTTTAGAGTTTTCATATCTATTTGTAATAGGTATGGAAGAGGGATTTTTACCTCTTGTTGGAGATGGAAGTGATATAGAAGAAGAGAGACGTTTAGGTTATGTTGCTATAACTCGTGCTAAAGAGGAGTTGACTTTAAGTTACTCTGAGAGTAGATTCTATAAAGGTAGGCGTACAGAACTTAGTAAGAGTAGATTTTTAAAAGAGTGTGGCTTATCTCAAGGCTCACTTGTTTTAGAAAAAACAACATCATATAGAAAAGGTGATTTAGTAAAGCATAAGATTTTTGGAATAGGACGTATCTTTGAGATAAGTAAAGTCAAACGAGAATTTAAACTTAAGATAAATTTTTCAGGAACAAAAAGGGATATTTTAGCTTCTTTTGTTGAGAAGATTTAATGAATAGACTATTTGTAGCAAATAAACCTACTGGTATGTCATCAAATAGGTTTTTAGGAAAGATAAAAAGAAAATATGGTGTAAAAAAAGCTGGATTTAGTGGAACACTAGACCCTTTTGCTAAAGGTGTTCTCATTATAGCTTTTGGACAGTATACTAAGCTATTTCGTTTTTTAAATAAAAAGAAGAAATCGTATCGTGCTACTTTATGGTTAGGAGCAAGTAGTCCAACACTAGATATCGAAAAAGTAGAAAAAGTGGAGCAGATGATACCTTTTGCAGACTACTCTTTAAAGATAATTGAAGATAGTATGAAAGGTGAGATAGAGTATCTGCCTCCAAAATATTGTGCAAAAAAAGTAGATGGAAAACGAGCATATGCACTTGCTCGAGAAGATAAAGAGTTTGAGTTAAAGAAGATAAAAAGTAATATATATGATTTTAAAATATTGCATTATATGCATCCATTTTTAACATTTGAGATAACTATTAGTGAGGGTGGCTACATCAGAAGTATGGGGCAAATTATAGCCAACAAGTTTGGATTTGATGGATGTTTAAGTGCATTAGAGCGTTTGAGTGAGGGACCTTTTTCTTATGAGAATGAAAAAGAACTCAATCCACTTGATTATTTAGAGATAGAAGAAAATGAATATTTAGGCGATATAGAAGATATAGAGCTAGGTAGAAAAATCTACGTAGATAGCTTTAAAAAAAGAGATTTAGGACTTTATAAAATAGTGATAGAAGATGAGTTGAGTTTAGTAGAAATAGTAAAAGGTGAAGAGAGAGTACAATATATACTAAATAAGGTAAAATTATGTTAATACTATCAAGGAAGATAGGTGAAGCAGTCGTTTTAGATGAGAAGATAACAGTAAGAGTTATAGAGGTCTCAAAAGGTGTTGTAAGACTTGGTTTTGATGCACCAAATGATATGCTGATACTAAGGGAAGAGTTAGAAGAAGAGATAAAACAAGCAAATATAGAAGCACAAAGTAGTGTTCAAGATGTTAGTGCTATTAAAAACTTGAGTAAGAAGTTTAAGAAAAAATGATATACAAAGCATATGCTAAAGTAAATATTTTTTTAAAAATTGTGGGAAAACGAGGAAATTATCATGAGTTACTTTCTCGTTTTGTAAAAGTAAAAAACCTTTATGATGAGTTAGAATTTAAAGAAAAACAGAGTTCTAAAGAGTTTGAACTAAAAGGTGAGTTTGGATGTCCACTCAAATCAAATACTATATATAAAGCATATGTATCAATATGTAAAGCAGGATTTGAAAAAGAGTTAAAAGAGTTTTTTGTATGTAAATCTTTACATGTAAAGAAAAGTATTCCATCATTTGCTGGACTTGGTGGAGGAAGTAGCAATGCAGCAACATTTTTGCATATGATAAATAAAGAAGCAAATCTAGGGCTAACAAATGAGCAATTAGCTAGCATTGGCTTAGAAGTTGGAGCAGACGTTCCCTTTTTCATATTTGGCTATGATAGTGCAAATGTAAGTGGCATAGGTGAAGTAGTAAAAGAGTTTAAAGAAGAGCCTCTACATGTAAAGACCATAACACCAGATATAAAGTGCGATACAGGAGTAGTTTATAGAGCTTTTAGGGATAGCTATATGGTTGATATTGAATTAGCTAGTAAGATGGCTAAGATGAATTCAAAAGAGCTTTTAAAGAGTTATGATGATGTAATTCTAAATGATCTCTTTGTAGCATCATTAAAAGTTTATCCCAAACTAGAAGAGTATAGAAAAAAAGATTGGTTTTTTAGTGGAAGTGGAAGTAGTTTTTTTAAGGTAGAAAATAATGGGTGAAACAGTAGCAAGAAATAAGAAAGCGTATCATGATTATGAGATTTTAGACTCATATGAAGCGGGTATAGTTTTAAAAGGTAGTGAAGTAAAAGCGATAAGACAAGGAAGAGTAAATTTAAAAGACTCTTTTGTAAAGATTATCAAAGGTGAGGCATTTTTGTTAAATGCACATATATCAAATCTTGAGACGACACATTCTCACTTTAGACCAGAAGAGAGGAGAGATAGAAAGTTGCTTTTACATAACAAAGAGATAGCAAAGTTGTTTGAAAAAACTATGAAAGAGGGCTTAAGTATAGTCCCAACTTCTCTTTACTTTAATCATAAAAATTTTGTAAAGATAAGAATAGCATTGGCTCGTGGTAAAAAGTTACATGATAAAAGAGAAGACTTAAAAAGAAGAACAGCAAATCGTGAGGCACAAACAGCTATGAAAAATCATTTTTATAAGTGACCTCTCATATAAAATAAAATATTTACTATTTATTGATAAAATATATAAAAAGGTTTAAAGGATATTTATGCGCTATTGGAAAGTTTTAGTTGGTTTATTGTTGATTTTGAGTTTTATTGGTTGTGGACAAGAAGAGGGTAGTGCTCAAAAACCAACATATAAAGATGGTGACAAACTTGAATTAAGAAGTGTAGTTGGTAGTAAAGTAACATTATTGCGTAAAAATGGTGGCTTTGTTTTAGAAGGAAATGAAAATAAAATACTTATTTTGGATATTTTTGGAACATTTTGTAAACCGTGTCAAAAAGAGGCTGCAAAACTTATGGATTTTCAGCTAAAAAATGATAAAGATGTTTTATTGATAGGTTTTACATATTTAGAAACAGTTACAGATAAATATGTAGTTGATAATTTCTCTTCAAAGTTTAATGCATATTACTTCATAGTAAATTCACCTGATAATGAAAAAATGGTAAATACAATAACAAAAGATATTGGTTATAACCAAGCAGTTCAAGTTCCATTTAAAGTAGTTTTAAAAAATGGAAAATACCAAAAAGTAACAGACCCCTTTGGAGAAAGTCCTGATGATAACTTTTACATAGGTGCAATTGATACAGATATAATAGAGAAAGATATACAAAAGATAAAAGCTAAATGAATCAAATAGATCATGAATTAAAAGAAGATATTTCTGTAAAAAAACCGAAGATGTATAAGGTTTTATTACTAAATGATAATTTTACAAGTATGGAGTTTGTTGTAAGTACCTTGATGAATATTTTCCATAAAAATGAAGAAGAAGCTTATTCAATTATGCTACGTATTCACAATCAAGGAAGTGGACTTTGTGGTATTTATACACACGAGATAGCAGAAACAAAAGTTGCACAAGTTTTAAATTCAGCAAAAAAAAGTAAGTTTCCACTAAGAGCAGTTATGGAGGAAGATTAATGGTAAGTAGTGAATTAAATTCTATATTTAGCGATGCAATAAAATTTGCAAAAGATAGTCACCACGAGTATATATCAGTAGAACATATCTTTTTTGCTCTTATTCATAACCAAAATATTGTTGAAGTTTTAACAGAAGTAGGGGTAGATGTAGAAGCTTTAAAAGAGAATTTAAACTCTTATTTTATGCAAAATATTGACAAAATCTCAGAAACTAATAATTTTGAGCCATTTGAGACAGTTTCACTAACAAGGGCTATAGAAAATATGATGCTACAAGTTAGAGGTTCAGGTAAAAAAGAGGCAAATTTGACTGATATGCTAGTTGCTATTTTTGATGAAGAACACTCATATAGTGTTCAGCTTTTAAAACAGCATGGAGTTGAAAAACTTGATATCCTTGAGATTTTAACAAACCAAGAAGATCCTTCAATTCAAGAAAAAGCAGATAAAAAAAGTGCCTTAGAGTTATATACAGTAGACTTAGTAGAGTTAGCAAAAAAAGATAAAATCGACCCTCTTGTAGGTAGAGTAGAAGAGGTACAAAGAGTGATGCAAGTTTTGTGTCGTAGAAAGAAAAATAATCCTATTTTAGTAGGAGAAGCTGGAGTTGGAAAGACTGCAATAGTTGAAGGATTGGCACTCAAAATTGCAAACAAAGAGACACCAAAGATACTTAATAATGCTAAATTATATGCACTAGATATTGGCTCACTTTTGAGTGGGGCTAAATATAGAGGAGATTTTGAAAAACGTCTTAAAGATGTTTTGATTGAGTTGAAAGCAAAAGCAAATTCTATACTTTTTATTGATGAGATTCATACTATTGTAGGTGCGGGAGCAACAAGTGGAGGCTCTATGGATTTGTCAAATCTTTTAAAACCATCTTTAGCAACAGGAGAGATAAAGTGCATAGGTGCCACAACATATAGTGAATTTAGAAACTTTTTTGATAAAGATAGAGCCTTAAGTAGACGTTTTTCAAAACTTGATGTTAGTGAGCCAAGTGTTGACGATGCTTATGAAATTCTTTTAGGTTTAAAGAATAGATATGAAGAGCACCATGGAGTAAAGTATCCACAAAAAGTTTTAAAAAGTTCAGTAGAACTAGCAAAAAAGTATATAAATGATAAATTTTTGCCAGACTCTGCGATAGATCTTATAGATGAAGTTGGTGCATCTTTTCACCTTCAAAAAAGAAAACGAAAAGCAGTAAGTATTCATGATATAGAGTCTATTTTAGCTAGCATAGCCAATATACCTCCAAGAAGTGTTAGTAGTGATGAAACTGAACTTATGAGAGATTTAGAAGCTAAACTAAAAGCAAAAGTTTTTGGTCAAGATGAAGCAATAAAAAATCTAGTAACAGCTATAAAAAGAAGTCGTGCAGGTTTGAGTAATCCTCAAAGCCCTGTTGGTTCATTTTTATTTAGTGGGCCTACTGGAGTTGGTAAAACAGAAGTTGCAAAACAGTTAGCTGAGCAACTTGGTATTCACTTTGAGAGATTTGATATGAGTGAGTATATGGAAAAACATACTGTCAGTCGTTTGATTGGTGCACCTCCTGGTTATGTGGGTTATGAAGAGGGTGGACAGCTTACAGAGTGTATAAAAAAACACCCATATAGTGTACTTTTACTCGATGAGATAGAGAAAGCTCATCCAGATTTGTTAAATATCTTGCTTCAAGTTTTCGATAGTGCAACCTTAACAGATAACGATGGAAACAAAACGGACTTTAGAAATGTTATCATCATCATGACTTCAAACTTAGGAACAAAAGAGGCAGCTCAAGTAGGTTTTACAAAAGTAGAGGCTCATAAAAGTAGCAATGCAATAAAAGACTTTTTTGCTCCAGAGTTTAGAAATCGTCTTGATGCGATAGTCCATTTTTCAGCTTTAAAAACTGAAATAATGGTGCATGTTGTAGAAAAACTTTTAGCACAATTAGAAGAGCAACTAAAAGAGAAAAACATTAAGATTGAAGCAACTACTAAAGCAAAAAAATACTTAGCCCAAAAAGGTTATTCGAAAGAACTTGGTGCTAGAGTTATGCAAAGAGTTATAAGTGATGAGATAAAAACTCCTCTAAGTGATGAGATACTTTTTGGTAAACTCAAAAATGGTGGAGTTGTAAAAATAGACTATAAGAAAAAAGTGTTAGAGTTTGAGTACAGAAGTTCAAATTCCTAAGCTTTATGATGATGAATACATCTTTCCCGACCCCTATAAAGCTACAGATAAAGGTCTTTTAGCTTGGGGTGGGGATTTAAAAGATCAAAGACTTTTAAGTGCATATAGACAAGGTATATTTCCTTGGTATTCTCCAAATGACCCCCTTCTTTGGTGGTCGCCAAATCCAAGACTTTTACTCTTTCCTAGTGAATTTAGAGTTACAAAATCACTAAAAAAATCAAGAAAAAAATTTACGGTAAAATATAATACAAATTTTGAAGAAGTTATCTCTACATGTAAAGATTTAAGAGAAGATACTTGGATAAGTGACGAGATGAAAGAGGCGTATATCTCTTTACATACAAAGGGATATGCAAAATCTATTGAGTGCTATAAAGATGGTAAACTTGTAGGTGGTCTTTATGGACTGCAAATTGGCTCACTGTTTTGTGGTGAGTCTATGTTTAGTAAAGCAAGTGATGCTTCAAAAGTTGCTCTTTGGGAGTTATGTGAGATAATGCAAAAAAATGGTGGAGATTTTATAGACTGCCAAATGCCAACAGACCATCTTATACGCCTAGGAGCAGAGGTTGTAAATAGAGAAGATTTTTTAAATCTACTCTTTGTATGTAAAGATAAAAAAGTGAGGTTGTTTTGATAACTGATATAATGCCAGTATTTATTTTTGTAGCACTTGGGTATGGCTTTAAGATGGTAAAGCATGATATATCTGAATCACTCATAGAGTTTGTTATCTATTTTTCGCTTCCAGCACTTGCTCTTGTAAAGATACGAGAGTTAGAGTTTGATAGTATTGTTTTAAATATTATATTTATTGCTTATTTTACTATGTTTATAGCTACTATCGTTTCATATTTTGTTGGAAAGGCATTGAAGCTAGAACGGAAGATACTAGCTACTTTTATGGTTGTCTCTATTTTTGGCAATACCTCTTTTGTTGGTTTTTCTTATGTAGAGTCTCTATTTTCATCAAAAGAGTTAGTTTATCCTTTGGTATATGACCAAATAGGAAGTTTTGTTGCACTTCTTACTATAGGTATGGTTCTTATTGCTTGGGGAGCTCAGAGGGAAATAAAAACTACAATAGTACAAAAATTTAAGATGATTATGACTCCACCACTTATGGCAATAATAGCAGCGGTTGTACTTCATGGAGTAGTTTTCCCTGATTTTGTGGAGGGAGTTTTGATAAAGCTTGAGTATACACTCATACCACTTGTGACTATGATAGTTGGAATGAAGCTTGAAATAAGTGCATTTAAAAACTTTTTTAAAGAGAGTATGCTAGCTCTTGGCATTAAAATGATTTTAGTTCCGTTGATTATGTTGGCACTTCTATATCCATTTTATGATTTTTCAGCAACTTGGATGAGAGTGACTTTTATAGAGATAGCAATGCCTCCTATGACTATGGCAACGGTATTGGCTATACGTGGAGGATTAAATAAAGACCTAGCAATAAATACTTTGGGATTAGGAATTCTTTTCTCTTTTTTAGTAATTCCTACGTGGAATTTCATTTTAAGCTAAAAAGGAGTAAAATACTCTTTTTAAATAGCGGTGGGCATAAAAGCCTCAATTCAAACTTTTAATTTATTTTAACTTTCCCAAAATGGAAAACAAAAATGGACAACAAAAGAATGGAAAACGACTAGGGATTTATCTCTATGGAAAACAAAGAAATGGAAAACAAAAATGGAAAACAAGACTCAATACCTCTTTACTAGCGAAGTAGTAAGTGCAGGGCACCCAGATAAATGTGCAGATATAATCTCAGACTCCATTGTAGATGCTCTTTTAATAGCAGATAAAAACTCACGTGTAGCAAGTGAAGTTTTTGTTGCAGGTAAGCACGTTATAGTTGGTGGTGAAGTGGCAAGTAAAAATCATCCAGATTATGTAGAAATAGTAAAACAAGCATTAATAAAGATTGGTTATGATGGAAAATCAGCATTTACAAGAGATCAGTGTCTTTACCCTGAAGATGTAGAGGTACAAGTACTTCTGAATCAACAAAGTCCAGATATCAATCAAGGTGTTGACCAAACAAGTGGCGAAATAGGTGCAGGTGATCAAGGAATCATGTTTGGTTTTGCTTCAAGTGAGACAAAAGAGCTAATGCCAGCAGCAATTATGTATGCTCGTATGCTTAGTGATAGAGTTTATAGTTATGCCTTGAAAAACAACCAAAAACTTGGAGTTGATATTAAGACTCAAGTTACTGTTGATTATGGTACAAAAGAAAATTTTGAAAACTGTAAACCACAAAAGATACACACTATAGTGGTTTCAGCTCCTTCAACACAAAGTATGCCGATTGAAGAGGTAAGAGAGCTTATACAGTCTCTTATTGATAGTGCAGGACTTCCAGCAGAGCTTTATGATCCTAAAGATACAATTATACATATAAATCCAACAGGACGCTATGTAAACCATAGTTCATTACATGATTCTGGATTGACAGGAAGAAAGCTAATTGTAGATAGTTTTGGTGGTTATTCACCTATAGGTGGTGGTGCACAAAGCTCTAAAGACTATACAAAAGTTGATAGAAGTGGTCTTTATGCAGGACGTTGGATAGCAAAACATATAGTTGGAAGTGGACTTGCTAAAAAGTGCTCAGTACAACTCTCTTATGCTATAGGTGTTGCAAAACCAGTTTCTATTAGTGTAGATACATTTGGTACATTTACAAGTGTAGATGATGATACACTTTCAAAATTTGTTTTAGATACTTTTAGCTTAACACCAAAATGGATTACAGATAAGTTCTCTCTTGATAGACCAAGTAAAGATACTTTTCTTTATGCAGATGTAGCAGCTCGTGGACAAGTTGGACAGAGTGATTACCCTTGGGAAAAACTAGACTCTTTAGAGATTTTTGAAGCACTTAAAAAGTAAAATGCAATTTGATGGTTTTAGTAAAGAAGGTATAGAGTTTTTAAAAAAACTTGAAGTTAACAATACTAAAGCTTGGTTTGAAAATAACCGAACTATTTGGGAGAAGCATATTCTTCTCCCAAATACAAATTTTGTCCAAGAGATGGGGGAAACTCTTCAGATTCTTGTTCCAACCATCCACTTTAAACCAAAAGTTTCAGGATCACTTTTTAGAATCTACCGTGATGTTAGATTTAGTAAAGACAAAACCCCAATGAAAAGTAAAATAGGACTTCTTTTTTGGCAAGGACAAGCTCATCGTATGCAAAGTAGTAGTTTTTATATGCACTACGATAAAAGTAGTTACTTTATAGCAAGTGGTATAAGAGCTTTCAAACCACTACTTTTAAAAACTTATAGAGCATATTTAAAATATAAAAAGCATAGAGCATCTCTACATGTTATATTAGAGGAGCTAAAGCAAAAGGGTTACAATATCCCTGAGCCAAAGTACAAAAGAGTGCCATCTGAGTTCGACAAAGAAGAAGAGTATATTTACCTTACAAAATATGGAGCAATGTTTTCATATATTGAGTTTAAAATAGATGATGTATTTTTTAGTTCAGATATAATTGATAAACTTTTTAATATATACCAAGATATGTCAAAACTTCAAGAATGGGTTTATAAGATGAGTCTAGGATAAAAAGTTTCAAGGAGTTATTATCCCACTTATCCCACTGTTTGCACTATGATATATAACAGTGTTATATTTTTTTGCATGTAGCTTTAGAAGTAATCTTTGAAGAGTAGGCTCTATTGATGGGGTAAACCAAGCATTATTACTTATAGCTATCATCTGTTTTGGATTGTTTTTATATAGTTTGTCAGTTGTTGCTTCATAACAAATAGCATTTCTAAATGTATATCCATCAATATTAAAGTCAAATGGCTCTTTTGCGCTTACATAATCATCTGCTCCATTAAAAAATATATTGTTTATGATATCAACTGCCCATTTTGGTAGAGGAATTTTTTCTCCAAAAGGAACTAAAACTACTTTATCTGCTATTGTAAATTTACCATTTTTAAATAGATATGAAGAGTTGTATACTAGGTTGTTTTTTACATGTAAACCACCTGTAACTATGGCGATACTATATGAGAGTTTTTTTAGTCTTTTTAAAATTTTATTATCTAGGTTTAAATATAGTGGAAATGCACTTTCATGTAGGATAATAAGGTCTTTTTTTGCTTCTATGGATCTGTTTATAAGTAAAAAATTATTTTCTATTATTTCATTTTTATACTCTTTTTTCCATTTTTTAGCTTGATTTAGATTGGTAATTGGGATTGCAATATTTAGTTTTGGTAGTTCAAAATGTGCTGGTTTGTTTACAAACATGAGAGTGCTTAAACCAAAAATCCCAATTATCTTCCACCATTTTTTAACTCTTATGATAAAAATCAAAGAAATTAAAAAAAGTCCATATAAGTAAATATCTGTTGAAAAATATGAGTTTATAAAAATAAGTTCAGGTTTAAACCAGTTAAATCCAAAAGGCTCAAAGAAAACTAGTAAATATAGAAAAAGAGCACGAATTTCAAGTGTAAAACCAAGTTTGCTTATTATCCAAAAAAAGAATCCATAAATTAGACCAAAACCAATAACTACTAAAGGTATAAGATATACTAAATCATAATACTTAAAACCAAAACCAATCCAATAAAACCAAAAAATTCCTATAAAAAAACCAACCCAAGTAAATGTTTTTTTATCACATGTAAGAAGTCCATAAAAGCCAATAATAGCAAAAAATGTGTCTAAAACTTTTACATGTAAAGAAAAATATTCCATATAAATAAATAAACTTATACTAAGTGCTATAAAAAAGCCTTTTATTATAATAAAAGTGCTAAAATAATTCCTTGAAAATTTTTTATCAAAGGATTCGTATGCAAGGTGGCTCAGATATATTTGCTTCTTTACTTCCATTAATCGTTCTTTTTGCGATTTTTTATTTCTTGGTGATTAGACCGCAACAAAAGCAGGCTAAGGCACACAAGGAGATGACTGGCGCTTTAAAAAAAGGCGACAAAATTGTTACAAACGGTGGTTTGATCTGTGAGGTTGTTAAACCTGAAGAGGATTTTATCAAAGTTAAACTTAATGATGACGTAGTTGTAAAACTCTCAAAAGAGTATATAGCTAAAAAAATCGAAAAGAGTGCTAATGAGTAAAGGTGGATTAAATTACCGATTGGTGATTTTCTTCCTTGCGATTGTTTTTGGAGTAGGGCTGTCTATGCCGACATTTCTGCAAAGCGAAAAAGGCGCTAAGATTTCCCTTGGACTTGATCTCCAAGGGGGTCTTTATATGCTTTTAGGTGTAAAAACAAACGAAGCGATAAAATCAAAAATCAAATCAATAGCATCAAGTGTTAAATTTTTCACAGATGATAATGATATAATAATTGACAGTTTAAAAATAAAAGGTGAGAGTATAACTTTGACTTTGGTTGATCCAGATGAAGAGAAGAATCTTGATGAGATGATAAATAAAATCCCAGGTATGATTTTGAAAAAAGATGGGTTAAATTACAATTTATCTTTAAATGAATTAGAAAAAGAGGCTACAAAAAAGTATGCTATCAATCAAGCAGTAGAGACTATTAGAAATAGACTTGATCAGTTTGGTCTTTCAGAGCCAAATGTTGCAAAACAAGGCGAAGATAAAATCTTAGTAGAGCTTCCTGGTATCAAGACAGGTGCAGATGAACAAAGAGCACGTGAACTTATAGCAAAAGCTGCACATCTTCAAATGATGACAGTTGATGAGCTTAGAAGTGATAGAGCTTATGATATGAGTGAAGAAGAGGCTGCTGAATATGGTGATGTTATACTTCAAGATGCGAGAAATCCAAAACAGAGACATGTTTTAAAAGAAGTACCTATCCTAGATGGTAGTATGCTTACAGATGCAAAAGTTGGATTTGACCAGATGAATCAACCAGTTATTAACTTTTCACTTAACTCAGAGGGTGCAAAAATATTTGCCGACTTTACAGGAAAAAATGTAGGTGCACATCTTGCTATTGTTCTTGACAACAAAGTTTACTCTGCTCCAGTTATTCGTGAGAGAATTGGTGGAGGAAGTGGACAAATAAGTGGAGGATTTAGCATTGAAGAAGCTAGTGATGTTGCAATTGCTCTTAGAAGTGGTGCACTTTTAGCACCTGTAAAACTACTTGAAAAAAGAAGTGTAGGACCTAGCTTAGGTGCTGATAGTATTAAAGCTAGTATGATGGCACTTGCTCTTGGTTTTATACTTGTTATTGTTTTTATGGTCGTTTATTATGGACTTGCAGGAGTTATTGCAAATACAGCATTGATTGTAAATCTTTTTATTGTTATCGCGGTAATGGCACTTTTTGGTGCTACACTTACCTTACCAGGTATGGCCGGGATTGTCCTGACAGTAGGTATGGCTGTTGATGCCAATGTTATTATCAATGAGCGTATACGTGAACTTTTCCGTCAAGGTAGTTCCATATCTCGCGCAGTAGAAAAAGGCTATGACAATGCAATGAGTGCGATACTTGATGCAAACATAACTACACTTTTAGCAGCTGTTGTTCTGTATGCTTATGGAACAGGTCCTATAAAAGGATTTGCAGTTACAATGAGTATAGGTATTTTGGCTTCAATGTTAACAGCAATTTTAGGAACACATGGAATTTATCAGTACTTTATGCCTCGTATTGAAAAGAGTAAAAACCTTAGTCTATGGTTTGGTATAAAAGGGAGTACAAAATAATGCAAATATTTTCAAAAGATAAAATATATGATTTTATGGGTAAAAGCGTACCTTTTATAATTCTTTCTTTTATTCTAATAATGGCATCATATGTAATGCTAGGTACAAAAGGTCTAAACTACGGTATTGATTTTGCTGGTGGTACTATTGTTCAAGTTAAGTATGAAGGACCTGCTCCAATTAAAAAAATGAGAGAGCAAATCTCAGTTGATAAAATATTTGCAAAAGCTTCTATTACTGAATTTGGAAGTCCTAATGAAGTTGTTATAAGATTTATGAGTAGTAGCGATTCTGTGCAAGAAGATTTAGGTGACAAGATAGGTGAACTGCTTAAAGGAACTGGTAATTTTGAAGTAAGAAGAGTTGATATAGTAGGACCAAAAGTTGGTGGAGAACTTCGAAAGAAGGGTGTCATGGCTATGGTTGTTTCTATTCTTGCTATTTTGATTTATATCACAATCAGATTTGAGTGGAGATTTGCATTAGCATCTATTTTGGCTCTAATTCACGATATATCTATAACAATGGGCGCTATTGTATTATTTAAAGTAGATATAAATTTAGATATTTTAGCAGCTTTATTGACTCTTTTAGGATACTCTTTGAATGATACTATTATAGTTTTTGATAGGATTAGAGAAGAGGTTAAGAAGTCTAAGACATTTGATTTGTTTGAAATTATTAATTTCTCTATTTCAAAAACTCTTTCTCGTACGTTGTTAACTTCATTAACAACATTTTTTGTTATACTGACATTATGGATGTTTGGTGGAGAAATTATACATGGATTTGGATTAACTCTGTTAGTTGGTATCATAGTTGGAACATATAGTTCAATCTTTGTTGCATCTCCAATGCTAAAATGGTTAAAATTTAGTGTAGAAGATTATAAGTCAAAAGAAGCAATTAAAGAGAAAAGAAGAATAGAAAAAGATAAAATTAGAGCACAATACGAACAAGGTATCGTGTAAAAAATGACTCTACATGTAAAGTTTACATGTAGAGTCATTTTATATGTAAAGTAAAAGTCGCTACAGTTTATACTTCTGTAGAACGTTTTCACCATGGGTGCCGCAAAATCATAGATTTTGACCCTTCGGTTGTAAATGTTCTACAGAAGTATAAACTTCCGCTTAGTAATTAAGCACATCAGAAGAGTGCAATAAAAAAAGGACAGTAAAATGAAATATACAGAAGTTAACTTCGTGCTTCAGTCGCGAGGAATTTTTACTGGACTTCGTTCAGTAAAAAGGGGACAGTAAAATGGATTGGGGGAAAGTAATATATATTTTCTTTGCTTTGATGAGTTTGACTACTACAGTTGGATTTTTATATGAGCAAAATGAAGTTGCACTTTTTATTGCAGCTAGTATTAACTTGATTTCTACACTTCTTAAAATTGGTGTAAAAAACATACTTTCAGCAGAACTTTTTGCAAGTTCTTTAGTTGCAGATTTGCACTTGATACCTGCATTTTTGTTTATGCAACTTTCAGGAAATGTTACTATGGCTATTTCATTAGCTATAGGTGCGATAGTGGCAAATATGTTCTCTTTAGCATTAGTCTTGATAGAAGCACTTAAAACACAAGAAGAATTTTAATTTACAGGATAAGTAACAATGGATTATAATCCAAATAATATAGAAAAAAAATGGCAAGATTATTGGAATAAAAATAGTTCATTTGAACCATCAAATGACTTTACAAAAGAGAAAAAATATATATTAAGTATGTTTCCATATCCTAGTGGTCGTATACATATGGGGCATGTAAGAAACTACACTATAGGTGATGCTATAGCGCGTAATTTTAGAAAGCAAGATTTTAATGTACTTCATCCTATTGGCTGGGATAGTTTTGGTATGCCAGCAGAAAATGCAGCTATAAAAAATGGTACACATCCAAAAAAATGGACTTATGAAAATATAGATTATATGAAAAAAGAGTTAAATGCTCTTGGTCTCTCTTTTTCAACAACTAGAGAGTTTGCTACAAGTGATGAGCTTTATACTAAACATGAACAACATATTTTTATAGAGATGTATAAAAAAGGTTTAGTTTATCAAAAGAGCTCTACTCTAAACTGGTGTGAAACTTGTCACACAGTTTTAGCAAATGAGCAAGTAGAAGAGGGTTGTTGTTGGAGATGTGATAATGAAGTAGAACAGCGTGAAATGCCAGGATATTATCTAAAAATCACAGATTATGCACAAGAGTTACTTGATGATTGTAAAAAGCTTGAAAAAGGGTGGCCCAAACAAGTTTTAACAATGCAAGAAAACTGGATAGGAAGAAGTGAAGGACTTGAATTTGACTTCATACTTAGTGATGAGTCAAAAGAAAAATTAGACAATAAATTTGATAAATATAGAGTTTTTACAACAAGACCAGATACTATTTATGGCGTAACTTATACAGCGCTTGCACCAGAACATGACATCGTAAAATATCTTTGTGATAGAAAACTTATTAGTGAAGAGAAAATAGCAAAAATAAAACAGATGCAAACAGTTAGTTCACGTGAACGTGCTCAAAATGAGAAAGAGGGTTTAAGCCTTGAGATAGATGTGATTCATCCACTAACAGGTAAAAAAATACCTATATGGGTTGCAAATTTTGTTTTGATTGAGTATGGTGGAGGGGCTGTTATGGCTGTTCCTGCTCATGATGAGAGAGATTTTGAGTTTGCTTCTAAATATAACTTACCAATAGTTCAAAGTATTGAAAATGAAAAAAATAGTTTTGATGGAACTAAAGCAACTACAGAGTATGGAAAACTTGTAGATTCAGATAAATATACAGAAAAAAAAAAAAAAAAAGCACAAAAATCAATAATTTATGATTTTGAACAAAATGGAC
>CAZIAJ010000012.1:0-16867 GCA_964537565.1 uncultured Sulfurospirillum sp. | reverse complement strand
GTTATTGATTAGTATTAAAGAGATGATAATACTAAGAAAAAAGATCAGCCCAATAAGTAAAAAAAGCATATAAATACTTGTTTTAAAAATTTTATCGTTTCTATTCTTTTCTGCGACTGCTTTTTTTAGATGAGAGGTTATAAGGCTAGAGAGATATATGTTGATAGAATTAATCTCCAAAAATATATCTTCTATTCTTCTTTTAGCTTCAAACTTATGCTCTTTTTGTATATACTCAATAGCTTTGTCAGTTTGGATATCTATACTTTTCATTTTCTCTTCAATTTTAGAGACAATTCCTTTTTGATAGTAGTTATTTTCAGGGATACTTTCACTAAGAAGAAAAAAATTGAGCCAGTTACTTGCAAACTCAGGCAATCCTCCAACTTCATACTTAACAGCCATATTGTAGTTTTTCCATTGGGCTTTAACTATCTGTTTTGCTAAAGAGATTACTTCAGCAGCATTTTTAATGTCTATATTATTCTCTTTAATATCATATAAAGTATCATATATATTGACTGCGTAGATATCTTTTATCTCTTCTAGTCCTACTTGAGGAAGAGTTCTCTTCTCATAAAGTGTTTCATAATCAAACTTGAGTGCAAATATAGAAATCATCATTAAAAAGCCAATAGTAATCATACTAAAAGAGATAATCCCAATAAGAATTTTTGTTTTATTAGAAAAATTTACTCTATTAAGTAATTTATTTACTAGGTTATAAACTTTCATTTAAAGATCTCTTCCTATTGGTTTAAATTGACCATTTTTGTAGATAGAAAGGTATGTTTTGTTGAGTAGCTGATTGTGCTTGTATACTATAGGAATCTCTCCTAGTATATTTTTTGGTAGATATTTTAAGTTTGTTAAAAATTTTTTTTGAGTCAATGAGCCTTCTATATTTTCTAAAGCATTTACAACTAGTTTAGCAGCTAAAAATGATTCAAAAGATGCATATGTTGGCTCTTTTGAAGGGTGGTATAAATTTAAAAGTTTTTTATACTCAACAGAAACAGCTAAAGATTTATCATCATAAGAAGGTACAGTTTGAGAAAATAGTATATTTTTTCCATCGCCATTTAGCTCATCTATAAGAGCGTTTGCATTTACAAAAGAGATTGGAGCAAAGATAACATCTTTAAAACAACACTCCCGAGCTTTTTTTATGAAAAGAGCACTTGGTTTATATGCACCAACTATGATGATAGCTTGTGGTTTTGCTGATTTTATTTCGTGCAGAGCGTGTCTGATAGATAGAGTATTTCTTTTATATGTACCTTCACTCATAAGTGTCAATTTTCTTTTTTTAAGGGCTTCAATGGTTGCTATATATCCCTCTTCTCCATAATCATCATTTTGATAAAATATAGCAAAATCAGTTATATTTTTTGTTTTATATAAAAAATTTACTATTCTTTCTATCTCCTCTTTGTAGGAGCTTCTAAAGTTGATAATATTGGAAAAATTGTGGTTCCTTAAAAAAGATGCTCCTGTGTAAGGAGCAATAAAAGGGATATATTCATCTATTATGATAGGAAAAACTTTTTTTGTTGTGGGAGTACCTACAAACCCAAATAGCGAGAAAACTCTATCTTTATTCATCAGTATATCTATATTTTTAAGAGTATTTTGAGGCTCATACTTATCATCATAATAGATTAGGTTGATTTTCTTACCATGTATACCACCTTTTGCATTTATATGACTAAAATAAGTGTTGGCTCCTTCAATAACCTCTTTACCTAACTCTTTGTTAATTCCCGTTATAGGAAGAGATGCTCCAAATGTTATAGTCTTTAAATCATCATCATTGGACAAGTAAACATATATAAAAGTACTTATTGACATTATGATTATAATAAAAAATAGAAAAGGTTTATTTACCGACATTTGTATCTCCAAATTAACAATTAATAGATTATACAATAAATATATTTAAATTAATACAATCCCAATCCTAGGGAGATTAAATAGGATAAATACTATCTTGTTAAGTAGGTTTTAAAGCAATTGGACTTATAATACGGTAAATAAAGATTGACCGATAGGATATACATATATGGAAAAAGAGTATCTATTTTATGACCAAATTGCTTTAGAGTATCCGTTAGATAATAGTATAAAAGTAAGTACAGAGTTAGATGATAAAGAGTATATAGTATCAAATGTGCAGAATGAACATGCGCAGATATATGCTCCAGAGCTAAATTTTTATATTAAAAATACTAAAGATGATATAAGTCAAAAAATAGTAAATATAAAAAAACTATACGATATTAGAGCATCAACATATGATTTGGCACAAGATTTAGATTTTGAAGAGCCAGTAGGAGATAAGCTAGTAGTCGTTTCAACTAAAAATGAAGATATTTTATTAGAAGAGTTACAAAATTTGGAGTTTACATCTATAGTATTAAATCCTATTAATATAGTGGATGTAAATGGACATATCGGTAAACTGATATTAACCATAAAAAAAGAAAATGAACTTATAGATCTAGAGACTGACCAAATTATATGGGAAGATGCACCTGAGTTTGCTATGAAGCAAAGTGGTACATACGATCCTAGTTTAATAGGGTTAGAAAAAGTAGTTCAAACAGTAAAGACAAATAAAGGTACATATAAATATAAAAATTTTGTTAAATATGACTCCAATATATGTCAATATCATGAAAGAAATACCGAGATTTGTGGAAAGTGTGCGGAAGTATGCCCTACAGTAGCAATATTGAAAATAGATGAAACTAAACATTTAGACTTTTCACATATAGATTGTCATGGTTGTGGAGGCTGTATAAGTGTTTGCCCTAGTGGTGCACTTGATTACTCTCAAATGCCTCGTATTGCATTTAAAGAAGTAACAGAATTTTATAGAGAAAAAACAGCTTTAGTTATACCAAGAAAGATGGAGTTAGAATCTTTACATGTAGAGCTTCCAAAGGGAGTATTGCCACTTGCTATTGAGGGGGAGAAGTATCTGCATGAAGCTCACTTTATGACGCTTCTTCAAACAAGTGGCAATCCAGTTATCTTTTATACAGACTTTATCTCTAAAGGGACAGGTGATGTAATACGCATCATAAATGATATATTTAAGAAAAAATATAATAAACAAGCTATATTTGTATGTAAAGATGAAATAGAACTTGCAAAAGCTATGGTGAATATAGTTCCGATTAAAGAGTGTGTATACGGTATAAATGAAGAAGGACTGAATAAACGTGAAATATTATCTGCTCGTTTATCTCACTTAGTGGGTGAAGATGATTTAGGTGTTGTTAAAACAGGCGAGCATGTTCACTACGGAAACATAACTATAAATACCGACACATGTACACTCTGTTTGAGTTGTGTAGGTGCTTGTAATGTACGAGCATTGACAGCCCACCCAGAAGACAATACCCTAAGATTTAACCCATCAATTTGTACTAACTGTACTTACTGTGAAGTAGTATGTCCTGAAGCAAACTGTTTAACAGTAATTAAAGATGAGATTAACTTAAATCCAGATTACTTTAAGCAGAACATAAAAGCTACAGACGAGATATTTGAATGTATTGAGTGTGGTGTTGGATTTGCTACAGTTAAATCAGTTGAAAAAATTGCAAATATGATGAAACCAATTTTTGGTAATGATGAAGTAAGGATAAAAACACTTTATTGTTGTGCAGATTGTAAGCCAAAAGTGATGTTACATGCACATATAGATGAGAGGAACGCATAGATGATAAATAAAGAAAAAGTTAATGGTGCAAGATCATTATATTATGGATTTTTTAGTAAGATGCTTGTTTTTACACAGAGTAAAGATAGGTTTAATGGTCTAAAAGAAGCATTAGATGTAATGATATCTAATCCGATGGATGATAATTCTGCTGAAGCATTGAAAGAGATAAAAGATTTTATAGAGATAGGTAACTTTGATGCACTTGTAGATGAGTATGATGATATATTTCATAATCCAGAAAGTAAAGTAGTTAGAAATACAGCTTCATATTATGATGAGGGTGTAGAGAGTGGTAAAAAGAGATTAGAAGTTAAAAACTTTTTAGCAAAAACAAAGATAAGAAGAGATGAAAAAAATTTTAAAGAGCCTGAAGATAGTGTAGGTTTTTTAGTTACCTTTATGCATGAGTTAGTAGAGTTAATAATAAGTGGTGAAAACTCTTATGATACTTTACAACATTGCTTATTTACAGAGATAATAAATGAGTTTATTGACGAATATATCGAAGCATTGTATGAAAATGAAAAATCAAATGCCTATAAATCAGTAGCTGTTGTATTAAATGCTTTTATTGAGTTTGAGAGATTATATTTTGATGTTACAAAACCAGCACCAAAAGAGAAGATAGTTAAAAAAACTGAGCCTTGTGAGTTTATTAGTGATGAAGAGGCAGCAAGAAGAAAAAGAAATCGTGAAGCAAAAGCAGCAGATGCTATTGTAAAAGCTTGTAGTATCCCTGAAGAGAATTTTGCAGGTAAAGAAGAAGAGGGTGACCTCTAAATATACTATTATTTCTTGAAGAGGTTTAGAGAGTAGATAGTGTCTATTTTCTAAACTTCTTGGTATCAAGAGGTAAATTTTAAGCAAGGAGGATTGTATGCGCGAGAGTAGAAGAAGCTTTCTAAAGAAAGCAGCAGTTGTTGGTACAGTAGCCACAGTTGGCACAGTAGCTGCAACAGCAAGCACAGATAACTCATACAGTTCAAATGGCGTTGTTGTAGGGAAATCTCCAAAAAAAGAGATTACTTACAAGAAAACTAAAGCTTGGGATGATTTTTATCGTTCAGCTTTGTAAAAATTAGGAGAGGTGAGTATGACAAATACTACTCAAAATGCTCTTTCTACTAAGATAGGTAGAAGATCGTTTCTTAAGATGGCTGCGGTGGCTGGTGCATTTGGTGCAACTAGTTCATTTGCAAGTTCTAAAGTAACAAGAGCAGCAACAGAAGATGAGGTAAAAAACCCATTTCCTGGATCTAAGAATGTAAGAACAATCTGTACTGCGTGTTCAGTAGGTTGTGGTATTACAGCTGAGGTTCAAAATGGTGTTTGGGTTAGACAAGAGGTAGCACAAGATCACCCTATTAGTTTAGGTGGACATTGTTGTAAAGGTGCTGATATGATCGATATGGTCAGATCAGAAGTAAGGCTTAAGTATCCTATGGTTAAAGAGGGTGGTCAATGGAAGCGTATCAGTTGGGATACAGCATATGACAGAATCTCTAAAAAACTTAGTAGCTTAAGAGAAAAAAGTGGACCTGATTCAACAATCTTTTTAGGTTCTGCAAAAATGAGTACAGAGCAAGCATACTATTTTAGAAAGTTTGCTGCAATGTATGGAACAAATAATATAGATCATCAAGCTCGAATCTGACATAGTGCAACAGTCGCCGGTGTGGCGAATACATGGGGTTATGGCGCTATGACTAACTCACTTGGAGATATCCAAAATGCAAAAGCAATTATTATCTTTGGAGCAAATCCAGCAGTAAACCACCCAGTAGGGTTTGGTCACTTCTTGAAAGCAAAAGAGAGAAATAATGCACAAATTATTGTTGTAGATCCAAGATTTACAAAAACAGCTGCAAAAGCTGATTTGTACGCACAAATCAGACCTGGTACTGATATTCCTTTTATGTATGGAATGCTTAATATCATCTTTAAAAATGGTTGGGAAGATAAGAAGTTTATCAATGACCGTGTTTATGGGGTTGAAGATATTAGAAAAGAGGCAAAAAAATGGACACCAGAAAAAGTAGCTGACGTTACAGGTGTTTCAGTCGAGAAGTTAATGCAAATCACTAGAGTTTACGCTAAGTCTACTCCAGGTACTCTTATCTGGGCTATGGGACTTACTCAACACTCTATTGGTTCATCAAATACTCGTATGGCTCCGATTCTACAACTTTGTCTTGGAAATATGGGTGTAGAAGGTGGTGGTTGTAATATTCTTCGTGGTCACGATAATGTTCAAGGTGCTACTGATATGTGTTGTCTTTCACATACACTTCCTGGTTACTATGGACTTAGTGCAGGCTCATGGAAATACTTTGCAAAATCTTGGGGAGTTGATTATGAGTGGTTAGCTGGAAGATTTAAAAATAAGAAAATGATGAGTGCTAAAGGTTTTACCCTTGCTAAATGGTACTCAGGAGTACTTGCAGGCAAGCCAGGTGAAGATAAGATTCACAATGCTGGAACTAACCTAAAAGCTCTATTTGTTATGGGTAATGGTATTACTTCTATCTCTCAACAAGCTAAAGTAAAAGAGGCACTTGATAACTTAGAGCTAATCGTACTTGCTGATCCATTTGTAAATGAAGCGGCAATCCTTACTGATAAGCAGGATGATGTATTTATCCTTCCTGCAGCAACACAGTTTGAAACAAGTGGTTCTGTAACTGCTACAAACCGTTCAGCACAGTGGAGATACCAAGTTGTTGAGCCAATGTATGAGAGTAAACCAGATCATGAAATCATGATAGAATTTTCTAAGAGATTAGGTTTTCACAAAGAGTATACTAAAGGTATGCTAATGAAAGAGAACAAAAAATCTTATAAATTCCCTGAAGATGCTACAGATGAAATCGCAAGAATCATTAAGACAATCGGGTTAACTGGTTGGACTAATAAGAGACTTAAGAAGCATACTGATAACTGGCATATGTTTGATGAAGTTAGTCTAAGAGGATCTGGTCCTATGAAGGGCGAGTATTATGGACTTCCTTGGCCAACATGGACAGAGACTCATAGTGGTAGTCCCGTTCTTTATGATATTAATAGAAGTGTTAAAGAGGGTGGTATGGGCTTTAGAAATAGATTTGGTCTTGAGCATGATGGACAAAATCTTCTTGCAGGAAAAGGTTCAGCTCCAAAAGCATCTTCAAACAAAGATGGTTATGCAGAGATTACTGCAAAAAATATTGAGTCAGTTCTTGGAATCAAGCTTACTGCTGATGAGAAGAAACGTATTGGTAAAAACTGGAAAGTTGATACATCTAACATAATTGCTGAAAAATGTATGGAAGCAGGAATTGCACCATATGGTAATGCAAAGGCTAGAGCAAAAGTATGGACATTCCCAGACCAAATTCCAATGCATAGAGAGCCTTTACATTCACCTCGTCAAGATTTAGCTAAAAAGTACCCAACGTACAAAGATAAAGCAAATCATTATAGAGTTGATACTAAGTATATCTCTAAGCAGACTGAAAAAGATTGGAGCAAAGAGTTCCCTATCAATTTAGTTACAGGAAGACTTGTAAATCTAAATGGTGCTGGTATGGAAAATAGAGCAAGTAAATATCTTGCAGCATTATCACCAGAAATGTTCTGTGATATTCATCCAGATTTAGCATTTGAGCATGGCATAAGAAATGGTGATATGATGGCAATTCACTCTCCAGAAGGTACTAAAGTAATCGTTAAGGCTAAATTCTCATATAGTGTTAGCCCTGATAGAGTTTTCTTACCGTTCCACTTTGCTGGTGTATTTCAAGGTAAAGATCTTTCAGATAAGTATCCAGAAGGAACTAAGCCATACGCAGTTGGTGAGAGTGCAAATACTGTTACAAACTATGGATATGATATTATTACTCAGATTCCTGAAACTAAAGGCGGATTATGCCGCGTAGAAAAAGCGTAGGGGGTGAGAGATGAGTGAAATATCAAGAATGAAATTTTATTGTGATGATGAAAGATGTATAGAGTGTAACGGTTGTAGTGTTGCTTGTGCAGAGGCTCATGAGCTTCCAACAGGAATATCTAGAAGAAAAGTTGTAACTCTTAATGAAGGTATCGAAGGAAAAGAGTTCTCTACTTCAGTAGCTTGTATGCACTGTACAGATGCTCCATGTGAGCAAGTTTGTCCAGTTGATTGTTTCTATATTAGAGAAGATGGAATAGTTCTTCACGATAAAGATGTATGTATTGGTTGTGGTTATTGTCTATATGCTTGTCCTTTTGGAGCTCCTCAGTTCCCAAGAGACGGTGCATTTGGTACAAAAGGTGCAATGGATAAATGTACTATGTGTGCTGGTGGTCCACTTGAGACTAACTCAGCTCACGAGAGAGAGCTTTATGGTCAAAATCGTATAGCTGAAGGGAAAGTTCCTATGTGTGCTGCAATGTGTTCTACTAAGGCACTTATTGTTGGTGAAGCCGAGGAAGTTTCTAAGATTTATCGTTCTCGTATAGCTGCTAAAGGCAAGGGTGTACAGAGTGCTCCTTATGGCTGGAGTAAAGCGTACAATAGTTAATGAAAGGTTTGTAATGAAAAAATATATATTTTTCTTTGTTGCAAGTCTATTTTTGGCATCAGTTGCATTTGCAGCTGATAGCCAGATTTGGGATGCTATGAGAATTCAAAATATCTTAGAATATGGACAAGCTGAATCACTAAAACTTGGACCGCTATTTACAATGTTGCAGGCAAACTATTTTGCTCAAATATTTTTAGTTATCTTAGTTGGAGTTCCAGCTGTTTTCTTATTGCATTACTTGGTTATTGGTGCTAAAGTTTTTTCACATGATGGAAAGAAGATTTATGCTTTTACTGTTTTTAATAGAATTGTACATCAAATAGCAGCTATATCTTTTATAGTACTTGTTCCTACAGGGTTTATTATGATTTTTGGATCATACTTTGGTGGTGGTGAATTTGTTAGAATGATGAAGGACCTTCACAGTTTAGCTACAGTCTCATTTGCTATTGTAGTAATCCCAATGTTCCTTATGTGGATTAAAGATATGTTGCCAAATTTTGATGATATCAAGTGGATGATGATACTTGGTGGATACCTATCAAAGGTCAAAAGACCAATTCCTGCTGGCAAGTTCAATGCTGGACAGAAGATGTGGTATTGGTTGGCAACTCTTGGTGGCATGGTTATGATTTTAACTGGTGCGACAATGTACTTTTTAGATTTTGATATCGAGATGGTAAAATCTATTAGTGGTTTATCACAGATAGATCTGCTTAGACTTGCAGCTATTGTTCATGCCTTTATGGGTATGGCTGTAGTAGCACTTTTCTTTACTCATATCTATATGTCTGTTTTTGCAATTAAAGGCGCAATAAATAGTATAATTACGGGATATAAAGAGGAAGAGGAAGTAAAGATACTTCATAGCTCTTGGTATAAAAAACTAAAAAAACAGGGTAAAATTTAATTTTCCCAAACCTAAGCCTACAACATTTTTTAAGGTGTTGTAGGTTATTATTTAAGACTAAATTATGTTGTTTTTGCATATTTTTATATATAGAAATATGCAAAAATAGCAGATTAATGGAGATAGTATGGAACTAATAACAGATACAATTTTTGAAACCCAAGTAATAAAAATAAAAAATGGAAAGAAATTTACTACAAAAGATGAAGTTATACGTGAAGTAAAACTAGAGTTAGTAGTAAATGGTAAGATTGTAGGGGCATTGATGGCCGTTTCAGTTGACCTTGAAGAGTTGGCTGTTGGTTATCTTATGAGTGAAGATATTATACAAGATGTTAAAGATATAGAAAAAATTGAACTTGTTGATGTTGATACTAAAACTTTTCAAGTATATATCAATGCAAAAGTAGTTGAAAAAAATATAGATAGATTAGATTTAGAAGGTGTTATAGTTAGTGGTTGTGGAAGAGGAGTTAGTACTCAAATATCAAAAATAGCGATTGATGCAGCTGTTATGAATGATGATTTTAGTATAGATGCAAATCTTCTTTTTGAAGAGATGGGTAAGTTTTATACACAATGTCCACTGTATGAGCAGACTGGATGTGTTCATACTGCAAAAGTCTATTTTGATGAAAATACTTACTTTATAGGTGAAGATATAGCACAACACAATACAATAGATAAAGCTGTAGGAAAAGCTAGATTAGCTGGTATTGATGTAACCAAATGCTTTTTAATGGTAAGTGGAAGACTATCTTCTGAGATGGTTGCAAAAGCAGTTATGCATCAAATCCCAATCCTCGCTTCAAGAACAGCCTCAACTTGTAGAGGTGTCAATATAGCAGATAAATTTGGTTTGACTCTTATAGGTTTTGTAAGGGGTGAAAAGATGAATATTTACCGTAACCCAAGGAGGATTAATGTCTAGCTTAAAAGAGTTTATAAAAGAGTATTTAAATGAGCAAGGAAAATTAGATTGTAAAGATGCTTATAAAATATCGGCAAAAAGTAAAACTCCTATAGGAGATATAGGGGCTACTGCAAAAGAGATGGGTGTTCGTATTAGTGCTTGTGAGCTTGGACAGTTTGGAAAACTAAGAGGAACAGGAGAGTATAGTGATGAGGCCAAGGATAGATTATCACTATTTTTAGATGATAAAAATAGAGTTACATGTAAAGAAGCACGAGGGCAAGCTGGTGGGCTTGGTTTGAAAAAGATTAGAGGAACACTACAGAAAAAAAAGATAGATGTTACCTATTGTGAGCTTGGTTGTTTTACGCAAAAGAAGAGATCTCGTTTGTATCTTAAGACAAAAAGTTGGATAGAAAATCAAGATGGGGAGTTACTTTTTGGAAAAGGAAAAACAGAAGTATTAGAGCTTATAGAACAAGAAGGTTCAATCGCAAAAGCGGCTGAAAAACTTGGTATGAATTATAAAAAAGCATGGACTCATGTAAAAATTTTACAAAAAAATCTTGATGATGTTTTAGTTGAATCTAAAAAAGGTGGAGGAGATCAAGGTGGTAGTAGACTCACACCTAAGGCAGATGAGTTTATAAATGGTTATAAGCAGTTACAAAAAGATATAGAAGAGTTTGCAAATGAGCGTTTTAAAGAGCTTTTTTTGAAACCTAGGAATAAAAGGGAAAGATAGATGAAAAGATTGATTTTAGTGTTAGGATTGGTAGCAACATTTGGTTTTGCAAAACAAAAAATTGTAATTTTTCATGCAGGTAGTTTATCTGTTCCATTTGGTGAGATAGAAAGAGTATTTGAGGCAAAATATCCTCAATATGATCTAATAAGAGAACCAGCAGGAAGTAGAGCATGTGCAAGAAAGATAACTGATATTGGAAAACCAGCAGATGTTATGGCTAGTGCAGATTATAAAGTAATTGATAACTTAATGATTCCAAAAGATGCAAAGTTTAATGCACAATTTGTTACAAATGAAATGGCAATAGCATATACAGAAAAATCAAAATATGCTGGAGAGATAGATTCTAAAAACTGGACTAAAATATTTTTAAGAGATGGTGTAAAAGTAGGACACTCAAATCCAAATATGGATCCTTGTGGATATCGTTCAATGCTAGTTACAAAACTTGCTGAAAATTTTTATAATGAGACAAGCTTTTTTGATAAACTTTTTGGATATGGTGAGAGTTATACAAGTGGTGAAGAGGATACTTCAAAGGTAATTGTCAGACCTAAAGAGACTGATTTGTTGGGGCTATTAGAAGCAGGTATATATGACTATCTTTTTATTTATAAGTCAGTAGCAGAGCAGCATGGGTTAAAGTATGTAACTTTGCCTCCAGAAGTATCTTTAAAAAGTGCAAGTCTAAAAGAGCAATATAAAAAAGCTACATTTAAAATCAATGGTAAAAAACCAGGAACTTGGATAACTAAAAAAGGTGCTCCTATGGTTTATGGTATAACTGTAGTCCAAAATAAAAAATCTCCGATAAATTCAGAGGGAGCAGTTGATTTTGTTAATTTTGTTTTAAGTCCAGAAGGACAATCTATCATGAAGAAAAATGGACAAGGTTTAATTAATCCACCAGTTATTACAGGCGATGCAAGTATAATTGGAAGGTAAAGGGAGTAAGTGAAATTATTTGAAGTAGAAAATTTATCGTATAAGTTAGGCAATTTTGAGTTAGCTAATATAAATTTCAGAGTAAATCAAGGTGAGTATTTTGTTCTTCTTGGACAAAGTGGAAGTGGAAAAACACTTTTATTAGAATCCATAGCAGGGTTTAATTCAGTAGAAGGAAAGATAAACTTTGAAGGAAAAGATATATCCAAACTTAGTCCAGAGCATAGGGATGTAGGGTTCGTATATCAAGATTTTGCTCTTTTTCCTAATCTTAATGTAAGAGAAAATATAATGTTTTCAGCTAAGTATAAGCATATAGAGAATCCAGAAGAGACACTTCTGGATTTGGCAGATTTTTTAGGACTTGTACCTCTTTTAAAAAGAGAGATAGAAAATCTTTCAGGTGGAGAGAGACAAAGGGTCGCGATTGCAAGAGCTCTATTTTCAAAACCAAAAATTTTGCTTCTTGATGAACCTTTGAGTGCGATTGACCCTACTTTTAGAAACTCTATTATGAAATTTTTAAAAGATATACATAGAAAGTATAATCTAACAACTATACATGTAACACACAATTTTCGTGAAGCTTCTTATCTTGCTGATAGGATTGCGATTGTTATGAATGGGCAGATTAAACAGATTGGATCTGCTACAGATGTTTTAAATCATCCAGCTAATATAGAAGTAGCAAAGTTTTTAGGATTTAAAAATATACTTCCAAGTTCGATGATAAATGATACTAAAGAGAGATTGTTTTCAGTTGATCCAAATGCAATACATGTAGGTAAATATAAGATAGATTGCGATTATGTATTTGGAGGTACTTTAGAAGAGTGTATGGGTATAGTAGATCATTATAAAATTTTTGTTAATGTTGATGGAAAACAGTTTTTTGCAAAGATATTAAAAAGAGATTATCAAGGATGTTATGCCGATAGAGGTGAAAGTATATATATAGGTTTTAATAAAGAGGACGTTTGTTACTTATGAAAAATTGGTTTTTATATGGTTTGATAGTGTTGTCATCAGTTGTATTGCTGTTTTTATCTGTTCCCCTTTTAAATATGATATTTGGAAGTGATTTGATGATGTTGTTAGATACTTTAAAACAAAAAGATGTTATAGGGTCGATTTACCTTACTATGAAAGTATCTTTATGGGCTATGATTTTTATTCTTATTACAGGACTTCCTTTAGCTTATATTATTGCAAGATATAACTTTTTTGGCCGTTCATTTGTAGAGGCTCTTATTGATATACCTATAATGATTCCACATACTGCTGCAGGTATTGCACTTTTGATGATATTTGGTAGAGGTAGTATATCTAATTTTTTTGATTCAATTGGTATTACATTTGTAGATACTGAGATGGGTATTATGATTGCTATGATGTTTCTTTCATCTACTTTTTTGATAAATGGAGCAAAAGAGGGTTTTAAAAAAGTAGATGTTAAGTTAGAAAAAGTAGCACGAACACTTGGGGCAAATCCAATGCAAGTCTTTTTAAGAATTTCAATCCCAAATGCAAGAAAAGACATTATAAATGGTGCATTGATGATGTGGGGAAGAGGACTTGGAGAGTTTGGAGCTGTCATTATGCTTGCATATCATCCTATGGTAGCACCTGTTCTTATTTATGATAGGTTTACAAGCTATGGTTTATCTCATTCAGCACCAGTCGCAGCTATCATGATAATCATATCTATTTTTATATTTTTAAGTGTGAGATTTGTAAATAATAGGTTAAAGTAGGTATAATACAGTTGAAAAAGTTCTAGGTGTTAACCTAAGCTTCAATTAACTAAGTTAAAGGATAAAAAATGTTTGTAAAATTAAATGATAGATCTTATTTGAATACTGAAAGAATTACAAAAGTAAAAGTTGCAGAAGTACAAGATGGTATTAGAATTCGTTTTTATGATGGGGCAGTTCAAGTTGCTAAATCACAAAAATTTGAATCAATAGAACTTGCTAAAGCTTGGATTGAAAAAAATATGAAATAAAAGTAGCTTTTAGCTACCTCTACATGTAAAGGCTCAAGGATTGAGCAGACAATAATTTTCTATATAAACTCTTGCTGTGAGAGTTATCTGTCACAATATAAAATAACACAAATTATAAGGAATATTATGAAGATAGATTGCCGTGGATTGGCATGTCCAGAACCAGTTATAAATACAAAAAAGTCATTAGAACTACTTCCAGATGATTCAATATTAGAAGTTTTAGTAGATTCAAATGCTTCAAGAGAAAACGTAATAAGATTTGCAAAAAATGAATCTCTTAGTGTAAGTGATGAAATAACACAAGATGGTTCAGTAAAAATAACAATAGTAAAAGGTTTTGCTTGTGAAATTGTAACGTCAGAAAAAAATGAAGATTTTTTGGATAAAGTTCTATTTTTAAAAGATGATAAAGTTGGAGAAAATGAATTAGGTAGTATGTTGATGGTCGGTTTTTTAAAGTCGATTTTGGAGCTTCCAAAACTTCCAAAAACAATAATATGTGTCAATAAAGCAGTTCTTTTGACAACAGCAGATGAAGACACAGATGTTATAAGCGTATTAAAAACACTGCAAGATAGAGGTGTTGAAATATTTTCTTGTGGTGTTTGTTTAGATTTTTATAAAGTAAGTGAAAAACTAAAAGTAGGTGTAGTTGGTAATGCGTATGGAACAGTAGAGGCACTATTTAAGAGCAAAGGAACAGTAACACTTTAATGAATAATTCAAGTAAATTAACAAAATTTGTAAAAGCTGCAGGCTGAGCTGCCAAATTGGCTCCGGGTGAGCTATCACATGCAATTGGCACTTTAAAAAGTAGTAACAAAAATCTTATTATAGGTATGGAAGCATCAAATGAAGATGCTAGTGTATATAGACTTGATGACAATCGTGCTTTGGTTCAAACAGTAGATTATATAACCCCTGTTGTAGATGATCCTTATATATATGGTCAAATCGCAGCAGCAAACTCTCTAAGCGATATTTTTGCTATGGGAGGGGATGTTGCAACTGCACTTAATCTTGTAGGTTTTGATGGCTGTAATCACAAAGCAGAAGTCTTAAATGAGATTTTACAAGGTGGATTGAGTAAAGTAACGGAGTGTGGTGGTATTGTTGTTGGGGGACATACTATAGAAACTCCTGAGATGACATATGGTCTTAGTGTTGCTGGTTTTGTACACCCAGATAAGATATATAGAAATAATACACCTAGAGTAGGAGATGTTTTAATACTCACAAAACCGATAGGTATGGGAGTTTTAACAACAGGTATAAAAGCTGATATGTTAGATGAGAAGGCTGTTATAGAAACAGCAGATATTTTAGCTCAACTAAACTATAAAGCTTCAGTTATAATGCGTGAATTTGAAGTAAGTGCTTGTACTGATGTAACTGGTTTTGGTTTAGCTGGACATGCTTATGAAATGGCAGGTAGTGATTTTACATTAGAGTTTGACTTTAGTGAAGTTCCTATTTTAAAAGAAGCTATAGAGTTAGCTAACATGGGAATAATCCCAGCTGGAACATATAATAATAAAGAGTATTTAGATCTACATGTAGAAGTCAAAAAAGAGTATAAAGATGATATATTTTTCTATGATGCACAAACATCAGGAGGACTTTTAATAGCCTTAAGAGAGAGTGATGCTCAAAAAATGATTAAAAGATTAAAAGATGTTGGTTATAAATATAGCTCAATTGTTGCACAAGTAAAAGAGTTTAGTGGTAAAAGTTTAATATTGATATAAATTTAAGTTATAGAATAGTAATATATTTTAAGGAGTTAATATGTTTCGTTTTATATGTATGTTATTTTTATCGTTGACATTTATGTTTGCACAAGATGTCGCAATAGTCAAGAAAGCGTCAGGTGAAGTTTTTGCTAAAAGATTAAAAGTTTTAGAAAAAATCTATATTGGTAGTAAAGTTCAAGAGAGTGATATAATAATCACAAAAACAAATAGTAGCGTAGGTCTTATATTTGAAGATGGAACAATTATATCTCTTGGAGAAAACAGTGTTTTATCAATCAACAAATATCTTTTTAGACCAGCAAAAAATGAATTTTTATTTGATGTAGATATGTCAAAAGGTTTAGCTACTTTTGAATCAGGAAAGATAGGAAAACTAGCACCTCAAGCAGTAAAATTTCGTGTACCTGAAGGTGTTGTAGGTATTCGTGGTACTAAATTTTATGTGGAGGTAAAGTAATGGAAATAGCAGTTATTGCCACTTGGGTGGTTATGTTTATCGCTTCTATTATGAACACTGGTACAACAGGAACAACTATAGTTTTAGTAGATAATGGAAAAGAGCAGAACTCTATTGTAGTGCAGACTGATGTAGGTGTTAAAACTATTAGTATGGCTGGAGAGTATGTTAATCTTTCTGCAAAAGATAAAGCCCCTAGCAAGATTAAAGTGATGTCGAAAGAAGAGATTAATACAAAATTTAAAAGTGCAATAGAAGCAACACCTTTAAAACCTATAAATATAAATTTATATTTTAAAAATAACTCAAATGAGTTAACAGAAGAATCACAAAAAAAATTACCTTATATATTGGCACAGATTAAAAAAAGAATGCCTTGTGATGTAAATATAATAGGACATACAGATACAAAAGGAAAAGCTTCATATAATGAAAAATTAGCATTAAAAAGAGCTGAGTATGTTAAAAATTGGGTTCTCTCTTTTGAAGTTGATTTAAATAATTTACAAACTAAGTCTTATGGAGAGAGTGACTTGTTAGTACCTACAGAAGATAATGTAGCTGAAGCAAAAAATCGTCGTGTAGAGATATTTATTAAATAATAATGAGATATTTTAAACTACTTTTTGGATTTTTCCTTTTAGTAGGTTTTAATGTTTTTTTATTAAAAAATGGTGTCATAGAATACTTTGATTATAAGACCTATGATGCCATCAGTCATTTAATGACCAATAATAGTAAAACATCTAAAAGTTCAGTTGTAGTAGTAGATATAGATGAAAAAAGTTTAAAATATCTTGGGCAATGGCCTTGGTCTAGAATAATACTAGCACAGTTGATTAATTCTATAAATAAAAC
>CAZIAJ010000011.1:0-17086 GCA_964537565.1 uncultured Sulfurospirillum sp. | reverse complement strand
AGTATTCAACAGCTTGTCTGTACTTCATCATAACCTTTTTTGAAGTACCTGTTTTCTCTTTAAATAGTAGGAATTTATCGGTATATGTTTTGAGAGTCATGGTGTCTCTAGTTGTTGCATCTTCTATTGCAACATCGTGCTCTTTACTCATTCTATTGATTTTAGCCACAACAGTTTTTTCTATTTCTGCTAATAACTTTTTCTCTGTTTCGCTCTCTGCAACTAAGTTTAGTGAACTATCACCGATATTCATTGTAAAGCCTTTACCACCTAATCCCATTTTTGACAACCTATTCATAATTTTTAATTTCAATATGATAGCATGAGTATAGTTAGTTGTATGTAAAGATTTTTTAATTATGGAGGTTTTGCTTGTTCTGATTACAAAGTAATAGATAGAGTTTCTTTTTAAAAGGTATTTGGAGTTGTATAAGTCAAGTAGTTTTAATTGTTTCTCAATTTTATTAAGTTTCTCAAAAGTTTCACTTAATGCTTGAAAGTCCGATAAATAGGGGGTTGGAGAGTTGTTCGGGTTGGTGCGGATGAGAAGACTCGAACTTCCACGCCGTGAAGCACCAGATCCTAAGTCTGGCGTGTCTACCAATTTCACCACATCCGCACAACAATAGTAAGATAAAATCTCAAGCCATTAAATAAGCAATTCTCGACTTTAAGTCAAAGCTTTAGTGGCTGAAAATCTGATGAACTTTGTTCATTAGATTTGAGACAGCTAAATGGTACGCCCTGCACGATTCGAACGTGCGACCTACGCCTTAGAAGGGCGTTGCTCTATCCAGCTGAGCTAAGAGCGCATCTATCTCGGTTTAAGGTGGTGCGCCCGACAGGAGTCGAACCTACAACCTACGGATCCGAAGTCCGTTGCTCTATCCAATTGAGCTACGGGCGCCAACCCGAACAAATCATGGGGTAAGTGATGGGAATCGAACCCACGGCCCTCAGAACCACAACCTGATGCTCTAACCAACTGAGCTACACCTACCGTGTAAATTAAAAATGGTCGGGGTGAAAGGATTCGAACCTTCGGCCCCCTGGTCCCAAACCAGGTGCGCTAACCAGACTGCGCTACACCCCGAGCCTTTAACAAAAAAGCAAATGCTTCCGTGTTTAAGGCTGAAATTTTACCCAAATTATCTCTCTTTGTCAAGATAAAAAGCAATTTTTAACAAATTATTATCTATTAAACTCTATAAGTCCCTCTGTTGGCGAACTTGCAGTTGCAAAAGGTTTTTTCAAAATTCTTCCTGCAAGAAAACTACTACGTCCTGCAATAACTGCATTTTTCATAGCTTCTGCCATCAATATTGGATTTTGTGCTTGTGCAATTGCTGTATTTGTTAACACACCATCTACTCCTATCTCCATAGCAATTGCTGCATCACTTGCACAACCTATTCCAGCATCAACAATAACAGGAACACTAACAGCCTCTTTTATAAAAAGAATATTATATCTATTTTGAACTCCTAATCCACTTCCTATAGGTGCAGCTAATGGCATAATTGCATTGCTTCCTGCATCTTCCAACCTCTTTGCCATAATTGGATCATCATTTGTATATGTCATGATATTGAAACCATCACGTGCCAACACTTCACATGCTTTGAGAGTTTCCATCACATCTGGATAAAGAGTTTTTGCAGTATCTCCGATAACTTCCAGTTTTATTAGATTTAATCCTGTTGCTTCTCTAACCATTCTGAAAAGTGTTATAGCATCTTCAGCAGTTGTGCAACCAGCACTATTTGGAAGAAGTTTTATATCTGTATCTTTAAAATAATCCATAAGATTTTCTTCATTTGGATTTGTTATATTTACTCTTCTTACTGCTACGGTTATAAGTTTTGATCCACTTGCTACTGTTGCATCTTTTGTTGTTTGAAAGTCTGGATATTTACCACTTCCTACTATAAGTCTACTATCAAACTCTATATCACCAACTTTTAAAATAGTGTCCATTTTTACCTCTTTAATTTTTTTTATTTAGTATATCAATTATTGTCTTAGGTAAAAGCTTATGTTCTAAAGAGTGTATTTTCTCTTCAAACTCTTCTAAGCTCATATCTTCTTTTTTTTCAAAACACTCTTGAGCTATTATTTTACCTGCATCAAGCTCCTCATTTACATAATGGACGCTAATACCACCCACTTTCATATCTGAGTTGTAACTATCTTCGATAGCATGTGCACCTTTAAAAAGAGGGAGTAAAGAAGGATGAAGATTAATAGCATTTACATTTTTAGTAAATTCTGAAGTCAAAATACGCATAAACCCAGCTAAAACTACAAGCTCTGCACCACTGTGTTTTATAACTTCTACCATCTTATTATCAAAATTTTCTCTATTATCAAAATTTGTATGCTCTATAATTGTAGTTTCTAAACCATATTTTTTAGCTCTTTGTATTCCATAAGCATCTCTTTTATTACATATTAGACAAACAACTTCTATCTTACATGTAGAGAAACTCTTATTGTGAACTTTTTTTAAAATTTGCTCTAGATTTGAGCCACTTCCACTAAATAATACAGCTATCTTTTTTATAACCATTTTATACCTTCACATAAATCTTCAGGAGTCAAACCAAAACTCGCACATTTACACTCATTTGCAACTTTTACATGAGCTAACGACCCACTAATTGCTGCATCAAGTGGTGAGTAACCCTGAGCTAAAAGGGAACCTATCATACCTGATAAAACATCGCCACTACCGCCTTTTGCTAGTTTTGATGTACCTAGTGAATTGATATATAACTTCTTATCTTGTGTTATGATTGTGTTAGCTCCTTTTAGAACCAGTGTCGCTTTTGGGTATACTTTTGAAAACTCTCTTGCCCATTTAAATCTATCAATTTGAACCTCTTTTGTATCCACTTGTGCAATATCTAAAACACTTAAAAGTGAAGCAAATTCTTTTGGATGAGGTGTTAGAACAACTTCCTCTTTTTTTGCTAAAATCTCTTTTAAAATTTTATGATGTAATAAATCGGCATCTATGACAAGTGGTTTTAAATGTGAAAGTAAAAAATCACGTAATTTTTCATCTCCATATATATAACCCATACCCATTCCTGCAACAACTACAGAAAACTCTTTAGGCATAGTTTCATTGCCCATAATACTAAGAGGTATATTATTTCTATTTTTTCCACAAAGTGTTACTATCCCTGCACCAAAATTAAAAGCTGATATTGCACTTAAACGGCTCGCACCCTCTTTATGCCCACTTATGACAACTACATGTCCAAAGTTACCTTTATTGACTGTTTTTTGCTCTCTATATGGTAATTTTAAATCACTATTTTCAAGTAAAAAACTACTCTGTTTGGTCTCATAGTTTTGCCTACTAACTCCTAAATTGGCTACTTTTATCTTACCAACATAATCTTTAGCATCATCACTAAATAATGACTCCTTAAGAGCACCCATTGTTATAGTTACATCTGCTTTAAAACATACAGATTTAACTCTTCCCTCAAAATCTATACCAGTAGGGACATCACAAGCTATTTTTTTGGCTATTTTGGCATTCATTTGTCGAATTATTGATGAAATATTTTCACTCAAATCTCTTACGAGTCCAGATCCAAAAAGTGCATCTACATAAACATCAGCATCAATAACACTTGTAACAACCTTTACATGTAAAGCCCTTAATCTTTTGAGCTGAAGTTCTGCCATCTTTGATTTTACACCTGTTGGTATATATACTGATACGTCTCTTTGCTTTACGAGTATTCTTGCTGCTGTAATTCCATCTGCTCCATTGTTTCCTGAGCCACAAATAAAAAGAACTCTATCTTCTTTTTTTGTATTTGCTATTACCTCATTTGCTAACGCCATTGAAGCTTGCTCCATCAAAATATCTTCACTTAAGTGCAACTCATCATAGCATCTTTTATCTAGACTTTTAACCTCTTTAAATACTTTTTGCATTACCGTCTCCTATAACTAAGAGCTTCTAAAATATGCTCTTCTTCTACTTGTTCACTCTGAGCTAAATCTGCTATTGTTCTTGCAATTGATTCTATCTTATGAATACTTCTGTGACTAAAACTAAACTGTACAACAGCTTTTTGGAGTATATCTTTCGCTTTGTTATTTAGATTTTTTACATCTTCTAAATCTTTTTCACTCAATTTTGCATTAAATTCTATTTGACCTCTTTTTTTCTGAAAAATAAATGCTTTTAATACCTCATCAAACATTTCACTTGAATTTTGAGTATCCTTGCTATCCTCACCTTCACTCATTTGAAGAAATATATCTATTCTATCTAAAAGTGGCTCTGATACTCTATTTTTATACCTCTTAATCTCAAGCTCATTACATCTACACTCTTTTGTAGTTGAAAGTAAATTACCACAAGGACAAGGGTTTTGAGCAGCAGCAAACAAAAACTTAGTTTCATACTTTACTTTTGAATTTACTCTTGATATAAGAATTTGATTATCCTCCAATGGTTCTCTTAGTGCTTCTAAAACTGACTTTGAGAAATGAGGAAACTCGTCAAAAAATAAAATCCCACCATCTGCCAAAGCACATTCTCCAGCCATAGACTTAGAACTTCCTCCACCAAATATACTAGGTTTTGATGAGCTATGATGAGGACTCCTAAAGGCTCTTTTAGAACTTAACTCTTCATCTTCACCACTTAAACAACTATAAGCATTTGAACGTAACATCTCTTGCATACTCATAGGTGGCATAATATCTCTAAGCCTTTTTATACTCATACTTTTCCCACAACCAGGACTTCCCTCTAAAAGTATATTATGCATGCCAGTAGAGCTTATAACCATTGCTCTTTTAACTCTACTTTGCCCTTTTACATCATCAAAATCAAGCTCAAAAATTTTCTCATAAAAATACTTTTTACCTTCTATCTCTATCATATTTTTATAAGAAAACTCCTCTACATGTAAAGCCTTTTTATCATTTTTTATAAACTCTATCGCCTCACTTAAACTTTGTACTCCAAAAGCCTCTATATTTGGTATTTGATTTATCTTTTTAACTAATGATTTAGGAACTATTACCTTAAGTGATTTTTCTTTTGAAGCGAGTGAAAGCAGTATAGGAAATATAGAATTAGTTGGCTTAACATCACCATCAAGACCAAGCTCACCAAAAATATAAAACTCGCTACAACTAAAACTCTCTTTTTGCATATAAAGTAATAACGCTATACCCAAATCAAAATGACTCCCCTCTTTTTTCAAATCACTAGGGGACATACTAACAGTTATCTTTTGTGCTGGGAATTTATACTTTATATGTGTAAGTGCAGATTTTATACGATCACGTGACTCTTGGATAGACTGATTTGTCATACCAACTATGGAAAAACCAGGAAGTGCTCTTACAAAAGCTGACTCTACATCAACTTTTAAAGCTCTATTGTCAGATAGAGTAGCACAGAGAAATTTTTTAGTCAAACTATTTTCCCTCTTTTAACTTCTTTTTCCACTCTTTTTCAAATTTTTTACGTTTTAGGTATGAAAGTTTTTCGATAAAAAGATGTCCTTGTAGATGATCTAGTTCATGTTGAAAAGCTATTGCCATCAAACCATCTAAATCTTTTTCTATCATATTTCCATTTCTATCAAAGTATCTAACTCTAATATTTTCTTTTCTTGTAACATCTTCATAAACAGAAGGAACACTTAAACAACCCTCTTGATAAGTAATGCTACCCTCTGCATTTAAAATCACAGGATTTATAATCTCTACCAAGTTTTCATCTAACTGCTCTGAGTCTTCGTCTGCAAGATTTATTATAAGAACATTTTTAGGTACTCCTATCTGTATAGCAGCTAATCCTATACCTTCATTTGCATACATAGTTTCTTTCATATCTTCTAATAAAATATGAAGTTCACTATCAAATTTTTCTACATCTTTTGAAACTTTTCTTAAACGTCTATCAGGATATATTAAAACTTCACGAATCATTCTCTTCCTTTGATTCTTCTTCAATATCAAGTTCGCAAATTATATAAGGCTCTAGTCTTTTTCCAGTTTTTGGAAGAGAATCTAGTGCTGTTGAAACTAATAATTCTGTTGTATGTCCAGAAGTTATTGGTACAATTGCTAATTCTATGTCAGTATCTATCTCTGAATCACCTATGAAAAAACTAGTAGCATATATAAGGTCACTTATACGCTCACATGCTCGTTTAGCATTATTTATATCCGTATGTTTCATAAGCATACCAAACACACCATCACCATAGTGTGCAACAACATCACTTCTACGAGATGTTTTTAAAAGTAATTTAGCTATGTTTCTAGTTAGTACCATTCTATCTTTTGAGTTAATAATTTTACTTAGAACACTCTCTTTTATCTTTGCCAATACAAGTGTACTTCTATGATTAAATTGCTCTATTGAGCTACACTCATTCTCTATAGCTTTTAACAGGTATCTTCTATTATACACACCAAAACGTGAATCAAATACAGCTTTACTCTCTATTTCTTTTAAAATTGAGCCTGTTTTTTCATAGTGTACTTTTAAAACTTCCATCTGTTTTTGCATAAGAGTTGAAAGTTTTTTCAAATCCTCATTCAGTGCAGAAGTTATATTTGTTACTGATAGTTGCCCAGAACTTACTTCTAACTCAGCAGTTCTTTTCTTAACTATCTCTTTCATAACATTTATGTTTTTATACACAGTAGAGACAACTTTCATAATACTTTTTATCTGTCCAAAGCCCTCTTTAACTTCCATCTCCATTTTTGCACGATGTTCATCATCATTAAGCGTTTCAGCTTCAAGTAGATCATTTATACGTTTTTTAAAAGAGAGTGGTTTATTGTCTAAAAGCTTTTCAAAATATATTTGAAAGTTATTTGGTGTGGGAGGAATATTTTCATCCATTAGAACTTTCAAAACATATAGGGAGAATTTTTCTAGTTCACTATTTGAATTTGTAGATTTTGATGTATCCATATCTGCGCTGTTACTACTCTCATGGGAACGACGCCCTAGACCACTTTGAATCTTGTTTTTATCTAAACGAACCATCTGCTATTCTCCCTAAAATAATGTTACTTAAAGCTTTTTTCCAATACTTTATCTACCAAGCCATAATCAACAGCTTCTTTAGCACTCATAAAAAAATCTCGTTCAGTATCTTTTTCTATCTTCTTTATAGTCTGTTTCGTATTTTTTGATAAAATTTCATTCAAAGATTTTTTCATTCTTAATATTTCTTTTGCTTGTATCTCAATATCTGTTGCTTGTCCTTGTGCGCCACCTAATGGCTGATGAATCATGATACGAGAATTTGGTAAAGAGTATCTCTTACCCAAAGTTCCACAACTAAGTAAAAATGCACCCATAGAAGCAGCTTGACCAATACAAATAGTACTTATATCTGGACGTATATAATTCATAGTGTCATATATACTAAAACCACTAGTGATAACTCCACCAGGAGAGTTTATATACAAATAGATATCCTTTTCAGGGTCTTCAGCCTCTAAAAAGAGAAGTTGCGCCACTATTGATGACGCAACTTGATCGTTTATTTCTCCACTTAGCATGATAATTCTGTCTTTTAAAAGGCGAGAGTATATATCATAACTTCTCTCTCCACGACCTGTCTTTTCAACTACTACTGGAACATAACTCATTACTTGTCTTTGCTAAAAAGTTTAGTGAAAAGTTTCTCTTCAATTATAGACATTTTTATTGCTGGTAGAACACCTTGTTTTTGATACTGCTCGTAGTATGCTTTAGGATCTTGTCCTTGTTGCATCGCCTCAAAGTAAATCATTTGCATAACTTCTTGATCATCAACTTTAATCTCTTCTGCTTTAGCCAACTCATCAACAATAAATGTCAATTTAACTGATTTTGTAGCCTCTTTTCTATACTCTTCTCTTTTTTCAGTGATTTTTTCAGGATTTTCAGAATACTCTTTAATCTCATCTTCACTTAAACTTTGGAAAATATTACGAACTTGCATATCTATCTCTTGTTCTACAATATTTTCAGGAAGAGCAAACTCTATTTTTTCTACAATAGCATCAATAAATGCAGGTTTTACTTCATCACTAAATATTTTTGTAAGTTTTTCATTTTTTAATTGCTCTTTTACTTGTGCTTCTAAAGTTTCCATAGTTGGGTTTTCTACACCTGGTAAAAGTTGTTTTAAGATTTCTTCATTTGGCTCTTTAGGAATATCTTTTACTTGAATATCATTTAGTTTTACTTTAAAAATTGAAGCTTTTCCAGCCAAATCTTTAGAGTTATACTCTTTTGGAAAAGTAATTTCAATCTCTTTTTCTTCATCTATCTTCATACCTATTATACCATCTTCAAAACCAGGTATAAAAGATCCACTTCCAATCTCTAATGAATAATTTTCAGCTTTTCCACCTTCAAATGCAACACCATCAATAAAACCTTCAAAATCAATCTTAACAAAATCACCATCTTTGACAGCTCTTTTTCTTGCCAATGGTTTTAATGGAGCAGAAAGTTTCAACATAGTGTTAACTCTCTCATCTATGTCTTTCTTTAAAATTCTTGGAGTTTTATACTCAGGAATAAGTGCTTTGTAATCACCTAAATCTATCTCTGGACGAAAAGAAATTTTAATTTCAACATCAAGTCCATCATCAGTTTTATCCATTTTGGTGATGCTAGGCTCGCCAACAACAGCACTACTTTCAACGCCCAACTCTTTTAAAGCATCATTTAAAAATACTCTTAAAGCCTCTTGTTCAACATCTTGCTGAATCTGCTCACCATGTCTTGCTATAACAACATGTGGTGGAACTTTTCCTTTTCTAAAACCATCTACTTTCATAGTCTTTGCAACTTCAGCTGCCATCTTCTTCTGTTTTTCGTCTAAAAATGCTTTTGAAACTTTTGCTTCTGCCTTAGCATTTGCACTATCAACTCTTTCTACTTTGATTTGCATACATTACCTTTTTCTAAAAAAATTTTTCTTAATATACCAAAAAATTGCTTTAACTCCAATTATTGTAAAACATAATATGATTATTTTATCAATTATGATGAAATAAAAGTTTAATAGTTGGGGGCTGACCCCTTTTAACTTTTAAAAATATGAAAAATAGTACTAAACATATCATTGACTACAACATTTGTTTTGCGCAATCAACAGCTCTTAAGAATGTTTTATGCATATTTTGCTCATCAATTAAAGAAACTATTTTATACTTTTTTAGTTCTTTAAAAACTTCATTATTTGTACCAGATGTAATAACAATAGTCCCATTTTCTTTAAGTAATTTTATAGTCTCATAAAAATTATGTAAAGCAGTTGAATCTATAAAGCTTACATGCCTCATTCTAATAATAAATATTTTAGCACTCACTCCTCGTTCTTTAATCATTTGGGCATATTGTTTTGCCGAAGCAAAAAAGAGTGGTCCTCCTATCTCATAAACAGCTATTTCTTTTGGTAATTTTTCGTAATTTTCTATGTCATTTTCATCATCACTAACTACAATTTCGTGCTTATCAACATCAGCCATTCTCTTCATAAATAAGAGTGATGATAAAACTATCCCAACTTGAATAGCTACTGTTAAGTCTACTAAAACTGTTAATATAAAAGTTGAGATTAATACAATATAGTCATAAGGAGATCCTTTTAAAATAGAGATGAAAGATTTATATTCACTCATATTAAAAGCGACTACTATTAAAATTCCAGACAATACTGACATAGGAATAAGTTTTGCAAAATTCATGAAGAAGAGCATAATCAAAAGTAGTGTTATGGAGTGAACAATACCTGCTATAGGTGTTCTTCCCCCATTTTCAATATTAGTTGCAGTTCTGGCAATTGCTCCTGTTGCTGGAATACCACCAAAAAGAGGGGTCACAATATTTGCTAAACCTTGTGCTATCAATTCTGTATTTGAACGATGAGCACCTCCAATCATCCCATCTGCAACAACAGCAGATAATAATGATTCAACACTTCCAAGTAAAGCAATGATTAGAGCAGGAACTATATAAATTGTTAAGTTTGATAGTTCGAAGTTTGGTAAAGAAAAAACAACGTCACCAGATATAGTGCCAAAAAAGGTTTCGATTGTAGTAACAGGCAAATTTAATAAATTAACTACAATTGTAAGTAGAACGAGTGCTATAAAAGAGCCAGGTATTTTTGTATTTATTTTTTTAAAATTAATAGTTATCAAAATAGTTATGAGTGTTACACTGAATGCATAAAAATTTATACTATCAATATTTGCCAAATAAACTTGCCATTTTTCTAAAAAATTTGCGGGTAATTTAGTAATATTAAGTCCTAGTGCATCTTTGATTTGTGTAGAAAATATAACCAATGCTATACCACTAGTAAACCCCACAATCAAAGGATGAGGAAAATACTTGAGTAGATTGCCTAATTTAAAAAGCCCAAATATCACTAAAATAACACCTGCCATTATAGTAGATATTAGAAGTCCATTAATACCATATTGTTCCACTATCCCATACAATATAACTATAAATGCCCCGGTAGGACCACCTATTTGAACTCTACTCCCACCAAAAACAGATATAATAAATCCTGCTACAATAGCAGTTATAATTCCTTTTTCAGGGGATACACCACTTGCTACAGCAAATGCAATAGCAAGGGGTAAAGCAACAATTCCTACGATACTACCAGCGATAATGTCTTTTAAAATTTGTTCTTTTGATATACCTCTTTTTAATAATGTAAAAAATTTTGGTTTAAATATCATTTTTAATAACTCCATTTTGTAATCTTACATCATAAACTAACAAAGGAGGGTTAAAGTTTTGCTTAATTTAGTAAGCTATTATTTTAATAACTTTAAAAAAAAGCAAATATAAGATATAATTGTTCTTAAATTTAAACAAAAGTAATTAAATATGCAAGATAAAAAAGAAGAGTTTGAAAACGCAGTAAAAACAATGTTAAAGATTGTTGGTGAGGATACTAATCGTGAAGGTTTGGTCAAAACTCCTCATAGAGTATTTAAATCTTTTATGGAGATGACTCAAGGTTATCATCAAGACCCTGTTGCTGTCCTAAATGATGCACTTTTTGAAACAGATAACAATCAAATGGTACTTATAAAAGATATAGAGTTTTACTCTATGTGCGAACACCATTTACTTCCTATTATAGGGCGTGCTCATGTGGCTTATATCCCCAATGGGAAAGTTGTAGGTCTTTCAAAGATTCCTCGTATGGTAGATATATTTGCTAAAAGATTGCAAATTCAAGAGCAACTTACAGAGCAAATTGCAGATGCGATTCACGATGTTATCGACCCAAAAGGTGTAGCTGTTGTGATTCAAGCAAGACATATGTGCATGGAAATGAGAGGTGTTGGGAAAACTCACTCTGCTACAACAACTTCTGCTCTTCGTGGAGCATTTTTAAAATCTGAAACAAGAAAAGAGTTTTTTGACATTATAAACTCACCAACGGAAGCTAGATATTAATGGCACTTAAAAGTTTCAAAGAGAGACTAAGAGAAGGTAACCTATCTCCTAAATTTGGAACTATCAAGAAAATTAGCTCAACTACAATAGAAGCTCAAGGCTTGCGTCCAAGTATAGGTGATATAGTTAAACTTATCTCCCTTGAAGATGAGTTAAAAAGTGAGCTTGGGATGGTCACAGAGATAGACCAATACTCTTTTTTTATATCTCCTTTTGGTTTTATAGAGGGTTTTAAGAGTGGAGATAAAGTATTTATAAGTGGTCAAGGCATGAATATCCCTGTCGGAGAAGCTCTTTTAGGTCGTGTAATTGATCCTTTTGGTAGACCAAAAGATAGCAAACCTCCTATAAAAACCAAGCACTATTCAGCTATCATGAAAGCTCCACTAGACCCTATGAAAAGAGGTTTAATAGATGAACCTTTTGGTGTTGGAGTTAAGACTATTGACGGTCTTCTTACTTGTGGTAAAGGTCAAAAAGTAGGTATATTTGCTGGAAGTGGAGTTGGAAAATCAACTCTTATGGGAATGATAGTCCAAGGAAGTGAAGCTCCTATAAAAGTGATTGCACTCATAGGGGAGCGTGGTCGTGAAGTACCCGAGTTTATACATAAAAACCTTGGTGGAGATTTAACAAATACTGTTTTGGTAGTTGCAACAAGTGATGATAGTCCTCTTATGAGAAAATATGGAGCATTTAGTGCTATGAGTATTGCTGAGTATTTTAAAGATCAAGGGAAAGATGTCCTTTTTATGATGGACTCTGTTACTCGTTTTGCGATGGCTCAACGTGAGATTGGTCTAGCTCTTGGTGAACCTCCAACTTCTAAAGGTTATCCGCCTTCTGTTCTTACACTCTTACCACAACTTATGGAAAGAGCTGGGAAAGAAGAAGGAAAAGGCTCTATTACAGCTTTTTTTACAGTGCTAGTTGAAGGTGATGACTTAAGCGACCCAATAGCAGATCAATCAAGAAGTATACTTGATGGACATATAGTTTTGTCTCGAGAAATGACAGACTATGGAATATATCCACCAATAAGCATACAAAATAGTGCTTCAAGAGTTATGAGTGAAGTTATAGATGAAAAACATCAAAAATTAGCAATGAAATTTAAAAGACTAAACTCAATTTTAAAAGAGAATGAAGTACTAATAAGAATAGGTGCTTACCAAAAAGGTAACGATAAAGAGCTTGATGAAGCTATAATAAAAAAAGATATTATGGAAAAGTTTCTTGGACAATCCCCAAATGAAGCATTTAGTTTTAATGAGTCTATTGAAAAACTTGAAGCAATTTTAAAATAAAGTATTTTTTAATAAAAAAGATAATAAGATACAAAAAAAGAAATAGGATAAAAAATATCCTAATTAAAAACGGAGAAGTAAAATGAGAGTATATTTGGATAATAATGCTACAACTATAGTAGATCCAAAAGTATTTAAAGAGATGGAACCATATTTTGTACAATCTTATGGAAATCCAAACTCTTTACATGAATTTGGAAGTGAGACACATCCTGCTTTAAGAAAAGCCATGGATCAACTATATTGTGGATTAAATGCAGATGATAGTGATGATATTGTTGTAACATCATGTGCGACAGAAAGTAATAACTGGGTTTTAAAAGGTGTTTACTACGATCATATATTAAACGGTGAAAAAGATCATATTATAACAAGTGAAGTGGAACATCCTGCTATCATATCTACTTGTAAATTTTTAGAAACTTTAGGTGTTAAAGTTACTTACTTACCTGTAAATGATAAGGGGATTATTGAAACTCATACATTAAAAAGTTTTATTACTGAAAAAACAGCACTTGTTACAATCATGTGGGCAAATAATGAGACTGGAATGCTTTTTCCTATTGAAGAAATCTCACAAATTTGTAAAGATGCCGGAGTCCTTTTTCACTCTGATGCTGTTCAAGCTGTTGGAAAAATTCCAGTTGATTTGAAAAAAATAGATATAGACTTTTTAAGCTTTTCAGCTCATAAATTTCATGGACCAAAAGGTGTCGGTGGATTGTATATCAAAAATTCTCAACCACTTACAAGTTTACTTCATGGTGGAGAACATATGGGTGGAAGAAGAAGTGGAACTCTAAATGTTGCTGGTATTGTTGGTATGGGTGAAGCACTAGAACTTGCAGTAAAAAATTTAGACTTTGAAAAAAACAACGTAAGAAGACTAAGAGATAAACTTGAAGATGAAGTTCTAAAGATTGATGATGTTTTTGTAGTAGGAACAAAAGATGAAAGAACACCAAATACAATTTTAGTAAGTGTAAAAGGTATTGAAGGTGAAGCAATGCTTTGGGATTTAAATAAAAATGGTATTGCAGCAAGTACTGGTAGTGCCTGTGCTAGTGAAGATTTAGAATCAAATCCAGTTATGGAAGCGATAGGCGCTGAAGCTGATTTGGCACATACAGCACTCAGGCTCTCACTTTCACGTTTCACAACAGAAGAAGAGATAGATTATACAGTAGGCATTTTAAACGATGCTGTTAAAAGATTAAGAGCTATATCAAGTACATATTCGTATGCACCTGATTGGCACGATAGTAAATTATAATTAGGATAATATTATGGCAAAAAATGATTTGATAGGCGGCTCAATTTGGGAAGAGTATAGCCAAAAGGTACAAGATTTGATGAATAACCCACAAAATATGGGTGAAATTACAGATGATGAAGCAAAAGAGAAAGGTCTTAAACTAGTTGTTGCAGACTTTGGTGCTGAAAGCTGTGGAGATGCTGTTAGACTTTATTGGGCAGTTGATGAAAAGACAAACATAATCAAAGATGCAAAATTTAAAAGTTTTGGTTGTGGAACTGCAATAGCAAGTTCGGATACAATGGCAGATTTATGTAAAGGTAAAACCGTAGATGAGGCAGTAAAAATAACAAATATTGATGTTGAGTTTGCAATGAGAGACAATCCAGATACTCCAGCAGTTCCACCTCAAAAAATGCACTGTTCTGTTATGGCATATGACGTTATAAAAGCAGCTGCAGCAAGCTATAAAGGTGTAGATGCAGAGAGCTTTGAAGATGAGATTATAGTATGTGAATGTGCTCGTGTAAGTCTTGGAACTATAAAAGAAGTTATCAAAATAAATGACTTACATACGGTAGAAGAAATAACAAACTACACTAAAGCTGGCGCATTTTGTAAATCATGTATAAAACCTGGTGGACATGAAGAAAAAGATTACTACTTAGTTGACATATTAAAAGATACAAGAGATGAAATGGAGAGAGAAAAAATGGGTGCTCTAGCTGATGCCAAAATAGCTGGAACTGAATCTGAACTATCTTTTGATGACTTTACAATGGTTCAAAAACTGAAAGCTGTTGAAGCAGTAATAGATAAAGATATCCGCCCTATGCTAGTTATGGATGGTGGAAACTTAGAGATATTAGATATCAAAGATACAGATGAAGGAAACACTGATATATATATCAGATACCTTGGTGCTTGTAATGGATGTGCTAGTAGCTCAACTGGTACTCTTTTTGCAATAGAGTCTGTACTTAAAGAAGAGTGTTCTCCAAAAATCAGAGTTTTACCTATCTAAAAACTTATCTACATGTAGAGGTTAAAAACTTAACCTCTACCTACAAGCATTTTTGCTATAATACCTAATGAAAACTGAAAACAATACACTTTTTCATATGTTTTTAGCAACACATGAAAAAAATAAAAAAAAAATAGCGTTTATATATAGAGTAGCAGATGAGACTTTTAAAATTACTTATGAAAAGTTTTTTGAAGATGTACTTATACTGTCTCGAGCATTCAGAAATAGAGGTATAAAAAAAGGCTCTAAAGTAATGTTTGTTTGTGATAACAGATATGCTTGGATGGTAACTGATATGGCTCTAGTTTCAATTGGAGCGATTAGTATACCTAGAGGAAGTGATACTCCTACTGAAGAATTACAATTTATAATGCAAGATTCAGATTCTATATTTTTAATAGTAGAAAATGAAAATATATATAGCGAACATGAAAAGATGATAAAAGAGTTGAAACTCAAATCTATCTTTATAATCGAAGCCGATAAAATTCATACACTTTTTGATAATATCTACTCTTACAATGATATACTCAACGATAGAAAAATATATAATAATGAGATAACAGAGTTTGATAACTTAAAAGACAAACTTACTGAAGATGATATATTTACCCTTATATATACGTCTGGAACAACTGGAAAACCAAAGGGAGTTATACTAACACATAAAAATGTTATGCATAATGTTAAAGTTCTACCATCAATTATAGGACTACAAAATGATGATTTATGGGTCTCAATCTTACCATCTTGGCATATATTTGAAAGAACTTGTGAATATTTGATTATCTCTTATGGTTGTACCATGGTTTACTCCACTATCAAAACTTTTGCTACTGATCTGGAAAATTTTAAACCTACTTTAGTTGCAACAGTTCCTAGACTCTGGGAATCTATGTATACAAAAATCAACAATGCTTTAGAAAAAAAAGATGCTAAAAAAGCAAAAATATTTAAAAAACTTGTAGCAATTTCTGCTAAGTATAACTATAATCTTAGAGTTGTAAAAGATGAACTTCCTCGTTTCAAAAAAGATGGATTTAGCTCTACATGTAAAAAGATATCCTCGTATATAAAATTACTATTTTTATATCTACCAAATAAATTTGCAAAAAATAAGCTAAAGCTTGTTCAAGAAAAATTTGGTGGTAGACTTAGACTTGCTATAAGTGGGGGAGGAACTCTTCCTGACTTTCTTGATGAGTGGATTGATGCAATTGGAATTCGCATTGTAAATGCCTATGGTATGACGGAATGTGCACCGGCTATTGCAGGACGTGCATTAAACTGTAATACTTTTTCCACTTTAGGACTTCCTGTTGAAGGGACTGACTTAAGAATACTAAATGAATATGATGAAGACTGTAAGATTGGAGAAGTTGGAGAGATTATACTAAAAGGTAACCAAGTAACTCCAGGATACTATAATAATGAAGCAGAAAATAGTAAGTCTTTTACAAAAGATGGGTATTTTAAAACTGGGGATTTAGGAAAATTTACTATCAAGCATGAACTTATCATAACAGGACGTTCAAAAGAAGTGATAGTTCTTGCAAGTGGAGAAAACATAGACCCAAGTCGTATAGAATCTGCTATATCAATGTTACCATTTATAAATGATAATATTCTAGTTGGTCAAGATAAAAAAGGTCTTGGAATGCTAGTTGTTCCTGATTTTGAAAAACTACAAGAGTATGTTCAAGAGAACTTTGATAAAGCAATTCACACTATAGAAAATGTAATAGAAGACCAACAAATATTACGTAAAATAAAAAGTGATATGAATGCCTTACTTAATAAGAACAAAGGTTTTAAACCTTTTGAAAAATTGCAAAACATCCATTTTTTAAAAGATGAGTTCAAGTCTGGAGAAGAACTAACTAACACCTTTAAGAAAAAACGACATATAATAGAGAAAAAATATAAAGAAATTATCGATAAATTTTTACTATAGAAGAGGAGTATATTACTCCTCAACTAACAAAAAAAAGTGCTCTATAATC
>CAZIAJ010000010.1:0-17364 GCA_964537565.1 uncultured Sulfurospirillum sp. | reverse complement strand
CATATATCTTTAAAAAGAAGAGTTATAAAAGGGCAAAAATATATAGTGCACCTTTTGATGTTGTTCTCTATAAAAGATTTGGAAGAAGTAGTATAACAAAAGTTGAAGTTGTAAAAAATAATCGAGTTTTAAGAATACATGTAGATTCAAACTCAAGCTATAAAGAACAAAAGAGTATATTACAGTTTGAATTTACAGGACGTAATACAAATGCAATTATTTTAGATGCTGATGAGGTAGTTTTAGAAGCTCTTCGTCATATAGATTCAAGTGTCTCATATAGGAGTATAAAAGTTGGTGAAAAATTAGAATCATTACCTCCGTACGAAATGAAACAAGAAGATGTATGTATAGAAAATATAGAGAAATTTTTAGAGAGTGAATATAAAAAAAGAGCCGATATAAAACTAAATCAGATGAAAAATCAGAAGCTTATATCTCTACAAAAAAAGATAGATAAATTACAAAAACTTTTGAATTTTTTACAGAGTGAAGACGAGCTTTTAAAAAAGAGTGAAAAGTATATGCATTGGGGAACTCTTGTTTTAAGTAATCTTCGTCTTATAAAAGCTTATGAAAAGAGTATCAAGCTAAAAGATTTTGATGGTAGTGATGTAGAAATAACTCTTCCAAAAGAGGCAAGAACTCCAAGCGAAGTAGGTAATATCTTGTTTGTGAGGGCAAAAAAACTGAAGAAAAAAGCAAAATCACTCTATAAAGAGAGAGAAAATCTAGAAGAGAAAATAGCTTTTTTGAAAAGTATGCAAAAAGCAGTAGATAGAGCTAAAGATGAATCTGAGATAAATATACTTTTACCAAAACAAAAACAGAAGAAAAAAGTAAAAAAAGAGCAGAAATCTTATGAGAGTTTTTTTATAGAGGGTTACAAAGTAATGCTTGGTAAAAATGAAAAAGGTAACATTGAGTTACTAAAAGAGGCAAAAAAGAGAGATATTTGGTTTCATATTAAGGATACCCCCTCAAGTCATGTTATAATAAGAACAGATAAAGAGAGTGTTCCTCAAAGTGTATTGGATTTTGCGGCAAAGATATGTGTAGAATTTAGCGTGACTAAAAAAGGCACCTATTTGGTCGATTATACTCAAAGAAGGAACGTAACTATAGTAAATGGAGCAAATGTTACATATGTAGATTATAAAACGATGCATTTCGAGGAGTAAGTAATGGCAATAAGCCCTTTAGGCTCAGTAATATATACAAATCAAAGTGTTACTGCTGCTGCAACAAAACAGACTGCTGTTCAAAATCGAAATGAGATGCAGAGTGTTATGGCCAGTGCTATTGCCAATGAAAAAGAAGAAGTAGTAAAAGAGGTACGTCCAACAGAAGAGACTTATAAAATTGACCCAGAAAAAGAGCATCAAAAGCAAAAAAATGAAGAAGAGAGTGGAGCAAAAGAAGAAGAAACTACAAAAGATACAAAGCATAAACATTTAAAGCAGAATGAAGAGGATACTCCTACTTCAATACTTGATATTACAGTATAAGCAAAAACTCACAAACTATTAGGTAAAATAAATAAAAAATCAAGGTTATATTTAATGGATATTAAAGAGGTATATAATGCCAATAAGCAAAGAATTTTAACAGGAATAGCTCTTTTAGCAGTTGCAGTTTTAACTGCTATTATGGACAGCCTTTTTCTCACTTGGGCTATTTTGGGTATTGCTTATCTATTCTCTTTTCATGAAGCGATGAAGCTTTTTGGAGAGAATGATAATAAGCTTTATGTTTACGCAGTTTTAATCTGGATTGCTGCAGCTTTTTACTCTCAACCAATAGGGCTAATTTTTGTTGTTTTAGTAATTGCTACTTCAGTAATGGCACATAAAAAAGAGGTAAATTATAAAGCATTAGCACCATTTTTCTATCCATCAATTTCAATGCTATTCATGTTTACACTCTATAAAGATTTTGGTATAAATATGCTTATTTGGCTAGTTGTTGTAGTTGCTTCAACTGATACTGCTGCTTATTTTGTAGGTAAAAGTATAGGAAAGACTCCATTTTCTCCAACAAGTCCAAACAAGACTTGGGAGGGTGTTATTGGAGGTATTGTTATTGCAACAGTAGCGGGAACTTTTGTAGGACTTATGCATTATAGTTTATGGGTTGCTGTTATTACATCATTTTTAGTATCTGCTTCTTCTGTATGGGGTGACCTTTTTGAAAGTTATCTAAAACGTGAAGCTGGAGTAAAAGATAGTGGCTCCATCTTTCCTGGACATGGGGGATTTTTAGATAGATTAGATGGATATCTTTTTGCTGTTGTTATTATGATTTTTGTATTGACAGGTATTCATTGATACTTCTTGGTTCAACTGGCTCTATAGGAGTAAATACACTTAAAATTGCTGATAAGTTTTCTTTACATGTAGAGACTTTAGTAGCCGGAACAAATATAGATCTTTTAAATAAGCAGATAGCAAAGTACAAACCAACATATGTTTGTGTTGCAACAAAAGAGTTATCTTTAAGTGTAAAACACAATAATGTTTTTTATGGACCTCAAGGTATTTTAGAGCTTATAGAATTAAGTAAATCTGATTTAGTAGTTAATGCTCTTGTAGGTTTTGTTGGACTTGCACCTACTATAAAAACATTGGAACTTGGTAAAAAACTTGCTCTTGCAAATAAAGAGTCTTTAGTTGTTGCGGGACATCTGTTAGATTGTAAAAAAATTACTCCAATAGATAGTGAACATTTTGGGCTTTGGTATCTTCAAAGTGGACGTGAGATAAATAAGATGACTATTATGGCAAGTGGAGGAGCATTTCGTGATATATCACTAGATGAATTAGCACTGAAAACTCCTTTGGAAGCACTAAAGCATCCAAATTGGTCGATGGGAAGAAAAATCACAATAGATAGCGCAACTATGACGAATAAACTTTTTGAATTACTTGAAGCAAAATGGCTTTTTGATATAGATAATTTAGATGCTATTATGGAAACTCGTTCTGTTATTCATGCTATGATTGATTTTAAAGATGGAAGTAGTACAGCTCACTTAGCTAATGCAGATATGAAACTGCCTATTGCTTATGCACTTCTTGGTAGAGTTGATAGCCCTATAGTAAAATCAGTAGATTTATGTAAGATTGGTTCTTTGGATTTTAGAGAGATAAAGAGTGAAAGATATCCAATTTGGGAGATAAAAGACTCTTTACTTGAAAACCCTCAACGAGGGGTTGTAGTAAATGCAGCAAATGAGATAGCAATTGACAAATTTTTTAAAAATGAATTAAATATATTAGAACTTGCAGAGTTTACAAAAAGAGCATATCATTATTTTGGAGATGCTAATCCAAAAAGCTTAGCTGAAATATTTGAAATAGATAAAGAGGTCAGAAAATATTGCAATAGTTGATGTTTGACTACTACTCTTTTTGGAGATTAGTAGTTAAATATCTAAGGAGGATATGTGCAAAGTAGTACAGAGTATAAGTTTAGCTTGAAAGATAGCATAGTAGGGTTACAGTTTTTATTTGTTGCGTTTGGTGCGCTTGTTTTGGTTCCAATTTTAACAGGGCTTGACCCTAGTGTAGCGTTGTTTACAGCAGGTATTGGTACACTTATATTTCAGTTTGTCAACAAAGAAGCAGTTCCACCAATCTTTTTGGCTTCTAGTTTTGCCTTTATAGCACCTATTATATATGGTGTACAGACTTGGGGCATCGCAGGGACTATGAGTGGACTTTTTGCAGCTGGACTTTTTTATGTTGTTCTTAGTTTACTTATTCGTGTGAAAGGAAGTGAATTTTTACATACACTTTTACCAGCAGTTGTAGTTGGCCCAGTTATCATGACTATTGGTCTTATTCTTTCTCCAGTTGCTGTTTTTATGGCTATGGGAAAAACTGGTGATGGTGCTGTTGTACTTGTAGATTTTCCAATAGCAATTACAATTTCACTTATAACTTTAACAGTAGTTCTTTTAACTACACTTTTAGGAAAAGGTATGTTTAGACTATTACCAATTCTTTGTGGGATTATAGCAGGATATATAGTATCTATGATGTTTGGTCTTGTAAGCTTTGATGCTGTTGCAGCTGCTCCTTGGTTTACTATGCCAAAGTTTGTTGCTCCTGAGTTTAACCTTGAAGCGATTATATATATACTGCCTATCGCTATTGCTCCTGCAGTTGAGCATATAGGCGATATGTTGGCTATATCAAATGTAACAAAAAGAGACTATCTTCAAAAACCAGGGCTTAAAAATACTCTTTTAGGTGATGGAGTTGCAACTAGTGTTGCTGCTCTTTTTGGTGGACCACCAAATACGACTTACTCTGAGGTAACTGGTGCGGTTACTGTTACAAAAGCGTTTAATCCAGCTATCATGACTTGGGCAGCAATTTTTGCTATTGTTTTGGCTTTTTTAGGAAAACTTGGAGCTCTTTTAGGAACTATTCCTGTTCCTGTTATGGGAGGGATTTTACTTCTTCTTTTTGGTATCATTGCATCAATCGGTATGGGTACTCTTATAAAGGAAAAAGTGGATTTACAAGACCCTAGAAATATGATAATTGTATCTATTATCTTAGTTTTTGCTATTGGTGGTATGAGTTTTAACTTTGGTGGCGTTGCATTTAGTGGTATTGGACTTGGTGCTATTGTTGGTATTTTCCTAAATCTTATTTTGCCAAAAACAAAACATTTAGACGGATATTAGTCATTTTGAGGGCTACTACATGAATCTGTTTCGTATTATTTTTTCTGTAGTAGCCACTTTGATTATTGTAGGGCTTAATACTTATAGTTATCGTAGATTTTTAATAAAACTACGACCTCTTCAAAAGTATAAAACTTTTTTAAAGTGGACTATGATAACACTAAGTCTTGGTGAAGTAGTCTATTTTTTAACACTTCGTTTTGCTATCATGCCTAGCTCTTTTTTTACTTTTTTCTCCTCTTTGATTGGTATATCTTTTATGCTTTTTTGTATTGCTATTGTATATGATATTTTTCATATATCATTTAAAAAAGTATCATTTGATAAATCAAGAAGATTGATGTTGAAAATGCTATTTGATGTAACGATACTTATCTTAACTTTTTCATATATTATAAGGGGTTTTTCTAATGGTTTAAAAAAGCCAGAGATAAATAGAGTAGATATAAATATAAAAGGACTAAAAAAAGAGCTAAATATAGTACAGATTAGTGATGTACATATAGGTAAAAGTTTAGGCAAAGAGTTTTTAGAAGATATAGTCAAAGATATCAATACGCTTGATGCAGATATAGTAGTTATAACGGGGGATTTAGTAGACTTAAATGCAGATGATATTGGAGATAAACTAGATAGTTTAAAAGAGATTAAAAGTCGTTATGGTGTTTATTTTGTGAGTGGAAATCATGAGTATTTTCATGGTGTAGAAGAGATATGTCTATTTTTAGAGTCTTTACATGTAAAGGTTTTAACCAATGAAAGTGTAGTGATTGATAACAGTATAAACTTAGTAGGAATTACGGACTTGATGGGTAGACGACTTGGAGTTTTAAAGCCAGATTTGCATAAGGCACTCTTTGATGTAGATACTACTTTACCTACAGTTTTATTAGCTCATCAGCCAAAGATAACAAAAGAGTTGAAAAATGAAAAGATAGATTTGATACTTAGTGGGCATACTCATGCAGGGCAGATTTTTCCTTTTGGATTTTTAGTTCTACTTGACCAGCCTTATTTGAGTGGACTCTATCAGCACTCTAAAGATACTCAGATTTATGTCAGTAGTGGAGCTGGTTATTGGGGACCACCAATAAGGATTTTAGCTCCAAGTGAGATAGTAAGTATTAAATTATATCCATCTTTTTAAGATTATTCTAATTACACTAGCTTCGCCATTATGTCCATTTCCTTCATTTAGCTCTATTATCTCTTGAGAAAGTTTATGTATAGTGCAAGGAAGTGTAGAAAAAAGTGTATAAAGTTCATCTAGCTTATATAAGATATTTGTATCTTTTGGACCACCACTTAAAAAATTGACTTGGTCTATACTGAAAAATTCAGCAATAAAGTAACCATTCTGTTTTAGTGCATCAATTGACTTTATAAACATATCTTTTTGCTCTTCTTTATTAAGGTGCATAAAAGAGGAGATAATAGCTCCATATTTTTTGGCTGGTTGCCAGTTTTCTATAAGTGTATGTCTTATGGTTATAGCTATATCTTCTTCTAAAGCTCTTTGTTGAAGTTTTTTTAGACCAATATCGCTAGCATCAAGAGCTTCTACTTGTAATCCTCTTTTTGCAAGAAAAATAGCATTTCTGCCTTCTCCTTCTCCTAAGCATAAAATGGTAGATTTTTTTTCAATGAGATGTGAGTTTTCTTGTATAAAACTATTTGGTTTTGTACCATATAAAAAACCATCACGGCTAAATTTATCATTCCATAACTCTTGCATAAAATCAATCCTTTTTTATCAATGATATTGTACCATATAAATAAAAAAGGATGTACAATGAGATACCCAAAATTTTTCGATGAAGTAGAAAAAATTAGGATTACAGATGAGCTTTCAGATGTTCTTGGAGCATTTGAAGGTGGAAATATAGAGTTTTCTTACTTAGATGTTGTTAAAAGTGCTGGACATAGTTGCCCCACAGTAGCAGGAGCTTTTTTGATGCTTAAAGAGGGATTAAAAAGACTAGATACTCCAAAACGTGGTGAAATAAATGTTTATCTTAAAGATGACATTAGTGAAGGTGTAACGGGTGTTATATCAAATGTTATAGCTCAAATCACAGGGGCTACATCAAAAAGTGGTTTTCATGGGCTAAGTGGAAAGTATGATAGACGTGGCCTTATGCATTTCAATGCTGATATATCTTCATCTATGAGATTAGTAGATAGAAGCGGTAAAACAGTAGATATAGATTATGATCCAAATGGATTAGCCCCAAATCCAAAGATGAGTCCTCTTATGCAAAAAACACTCTCAGGAACTGCAACTGATGAAGAAAAGAAAGAGTTTAGAGAGCTTTGGCAAGAGAGGGTTGAGAGAATCTTGAAGTTTCCAGAGGTGGTAATAACAGTTAAATTATAGTAAAATATCAGACTATATTTTTCTAAGGAAGCTTTGTGTCTTTTTTCAATGAAAAAAATTTAATTAAATGGGTAGTTATTTTACCTATACTGAGTGTGGTTATGACCGCGTTTGTGTTTGTTTTTACAGGAATAAACAATAGGCAAGCTACTTTTGAAAAAGAGATTGAGTTAGAGCAGATAAAGCTCTTAAAGCAAGAGAAACAAAAAGCCATGGATGAAGTACAAACTATGGCTTCTTTTTTAAAAAATACAATTAACTTACAAAGAAATCAAGTAAAAGAAGATGTTAGAGGTATGGTCAATCTTGCTTCTGATATTATACGAGACATATATAGTAATAGTAACCATCTTTCGGATAAAAAGATTATTGAAAAGATAAAAGAGAGTTTAAGAGATATAATATTTTGGGATGGAACAGGGTATTTTTTTATATATGATTTTGATGGTAAATGTATCTTATTGCCACCTAAGCCATCATTAGAAAATAAAAATTTATATAATATACAAGATGCTAAAGGGCAATATACTATTAGAAAAGCTATTGAAATAGTTAAAGAGTTTAATGAAGGTTTTCAAGAGTGGTATTGGTATAAACCAAATGAAAATGTGATGAAAAAAAAGATAGGATTTATAAAAGCATTTACAAATCTCAATTTATATATTGGAACAGCAAGATATGATGAGGATGTATTAAATAATATTAAAAAAAATATATTATATTTATTTAAAAATAGTGAAAAAAGATTTTTTATATATGATAAAAATGGTAAATCTATATTACATAAAAATATATCAATGAGTAAAAATAATATAAAATTGGCAATAAAAGGTGGAAAGATAATTTCCGATAGTTTTTTTGCAAACAGTACAATATCTATAGGTTATGATATAGAAAAAGAGTTAAAATCAGGGACTTTTTTTCTTATGTATGTACCAGAGTTTGAATGGATTATTGGTACAGGTACTTATGAAAAAAACATTATAAAAAGGCTAAAACAGAGAAAGTTAGATATAAAACAATCTCAGGTGGAGATAATTAAAAATAGAATTCTTTTTTCTTTTATAATTATAGCTATTATGTTGATTATAACTATATTTTTCTCTAGTAAATTAAAACAAGTTTTAATTAAATATCAAAAAAGTTTACTTAAGCAGTACAATATAACACTTAAACAACAAGAAAAATTGGCTCATAATTTAAAACATGATTATCTAACTTTATTGCCAAATAGATTACTACTTACAGATAGACTAGAACAAGATATTAAACATTTTAAAAGGACCAAAAAGCAAGTTGCAGTTATATTTATTGATGTAGATAAGTTTAAAATTATCAATGATAGTCTAGGACATGGTGTAGGTGATTCAATATTAAAAGAGATTGCTTATAGATTAAAACACTCTATACGAGATTCTGATACTGTAGCTAGGTTTGGTGGAGATGAGTTTGTTATTTTAATAGATGATTTTAAAAATATACACGACATTATAAAAATAGTTATGAAAATACAGAAATCATTTACTAAAGAGATAAAACTAGAAAATACGACACATAATATAACATTGAGTATGGGAATTAGTGTTTTTCCAAATGATGGAAATAGCGTTGAAACTCTTTTGAAAAATGCTGATATTGCAATGTATAAAGCAAAAGATGATGGAGGTGATAGATATAGATTTTTCACATCTAAGATGAATGAAGAGACACAAAAACTGATGGAGTTTGAGAAAGAACTCAGAATTGCTGTGAAAGAAAATCAATTTGTTTTGCACTACCAGCCATTAGTAGAATCAAAAAGTGGAAAGATTTTAGGAGTTGAAGCACTGATAAGGTGGAATCACCCAACAAAAGGACTTATTTTTCCAGATCAGTTTATAGGCATAGCTGAACAAAGTAGTGTTATCATAGATATGGGTCAATGGATAGTTTATGAGTCAATGAGACAGATGAGTGAATGGAAGAGTAAGGGTTATAAACTAAAAAAAATGTCAATCAATATATCTATAAAACAGTTAGAACATGAAACTTTTGTGAAGTGTATGATAGATAAACTTAAAGAGACATCTTGTAAAGCAAAGTGGATAGAAATAGAAATAATAGAACGATTCGCTATGAAAAATATAACGAAATCTATAGAGATTTTAAATGAGATAAGAAAATTGGATATTGATATAGCAATAGATGATTTTGGAACAGGACATTCATCTTTGGCATATTTGAAACAGTTACCAATTACTAAGCTTAAGATTGATATGGTTTTTGTAAAAAATATTTTAAATAGTTATGAAGATAAAGCGATTGCAGAGTCTATCATCGCTTTAGGTTCAGGTTTAAATTTAGAAGTTTTAGCAGAGGGAATTGAGACAGAAAAACAAAGAGAGTTCTTAACATACCATAATTGTAAGCAGATGCAAGGGTATCTTTTTAGTAAACCTCTTCCTGCCTTAGAAGTGGAAGAGTTACTAAAAAAGGGAACTTGTGGATAGTGTATTTGACCTTTTTAAGATAGGAATTGGACCATCTAGTTCACATACTGTGGGGCCTATGAGAATCGCTCATATGTTTATAAAAGAGACATTTGATGAAGGTGTTTTACAAGATTGTTATAGAGTTAAAGTAGATCTCTTAGGTTCACTTGGTGCGACAGGTCGAGGACATAGTAGTGATAAAGCGGTAGTTTTAGGGCTTATGGGGTATCTACCAGAAAATCTTGAAATGAGTGAAGCAAAAAAAAGATTAGCAGATGTTATAGCATGTAAAAAGATAAATCTTTTAGAGATAAAAAGAGTAAATTTTGATTTTCAAAATGATATAGTTTTATATGGAGATAAGTTTTTAAAATTTCATCCAAATGGAATGACTCTCTACATGTACAACAGTAAAAAAGAACTTTTAAAAAAAAGAACATATTATTCCATAGGTGGTGGAGCAGTAGTTAAAGAAGATGAAATAGATAGTGAAAATAGCAAAAAATCTATAAATTTTCCATATTTTTTTAAAAATGCAAATGAACTTTTAAGGCAATGCCAAAAAAACTCTTTACAAATAAGTACTCTGATGATGGAAAATGAAAAAGTTTTTAGAAGTGAAAAAAAGACAAGAGATGGTTTATTGGAGATTTGGCAAGTGATGAAAGAGTGTGTAGAAGAGGGCTGTGCTACAACTGGTGAACTTCCACAACTAGGAGTCAAAAGAAGAGCAAATAAGATATATAATAAACTTAAAAAACAAGATGGTTTTTCTATGATAGATCCACTTGAAGTAATGGACTGGATAAATCTTTGGGCGTTGGCAGTAAATGAGCAAAATGCTTGTGGTGCAAAAGTAGTAACAGCACCAACTAATGGAGCAGCAGGAATAGTTCCAGCAGTTATGCACTATATGAATAAGTTTTTAGGAAATAACTTTAAAGAGTATGATGAAGATAAAATAGTAAATTTTCTTTTAACTGCAGGAGCTATTGGATTGCTTTATCAAAAAAATGCCTCTATAAGTGGAGCTGATGTTGGCTGTCAGGGAGAAGTTGGAGTAGCATGTTCTATGGCAGCTGGAGCTTTAGCTGAAGCTATGGGCGGTACAGTTACACAAGTAGAAAATGCAGCAGAGATAGCAATGGAGCATAGTTTAGGATTAACTTGTGACCCTGTTGGTGGACTTGTTCAAGTTCCTTGTATAGAAAGAAATGCTGTAGCTTCAGTAAGAGCAGTAAATGCTGCACGAATGTCATTGAATGGAGATGGAAGTCACTATGTTTCACTAGATAGTGTCATACAGACTATGTTTGAAACAGGTAAAGACATGATGAGTAAATATAAAGAAACATCACAGGGTGGACTTGCGGTTAATATTATTGAGTGTTAAAGATGGTATAATAACACATATATTAATTGAGGGATTATAGCAGATGCGTAGACGTACGTTTTTAGGACTTATCACGGCAACTTCTGTTTCTGCGATGGCAAATACACATAAGTACATTGATGATTCTGTTTGGTTGAGAGATGAACAGATAAAACCATTTATGCATGTACAAAAAAAATTAGAACTTGTTAAAAGATATGTAGGTTTTGGTAATTTTAATATTTTGTCTTTTGATAATATGCTTAAAGTTGCTGCTAGATACTCTAAGATAGGAGCATTTACACCTGCAGAGTTAGCTTTTATAGAAGAGATGTTTTACTCAGAGCCAAGTGTTCATGGATTTTATGGGAACAGAACAGTACCAACATTGACAACAGATATAAATAAAAAAGATGTTATGAAGATAAAGCATACAGGGCATTATCTATTTCGTGGACACTCAGATGAATCTTATACTAGAGTTATCTCTGATGTAGGAAAATCACTTATACTTACTTCAGGAGTAAGAGGTGTTCCAAAACAGATGAATCTTTATTTTAATAAGATAAAGAGTACAAAAGGTAACCTTACAAAGGCTTCTCGCTCTTTAGCACCACCGGCATACTCTTATCATTCAGTAGGAGATTTTGATGTAGGTAAGATTGGGTGGGGATATAAAAATTTTACAGTTTCCTTTGCAAGAACTAAAGAGTTTTGGAGATTACAGAAGTTACCATATATATCGATGAGATATACAATAAACAATAGAGATGGAGTTAGATTTGAGCCTTGGCATGTTAAGATTATTTAGTATATTTATCCTTTTTACGGGACTGGTTTTTGCAGATGGGTTTGATTTTACTCTTATAAAAAAGGGTGATAATGATAACAACAATACACTTTTTGTAGTTGGTGGTATCCAAGGAGATGAACCAGGTGGTTTTATGGCAGCTTCGATTCTTTCAACTCATTATAAAATAACAAAAGGTTCTGTTTGGATTGTTCCAAATTTTAATTTTTATTCTATCATAAAACGAAATCGTGGACCTTATGGAGATATGAATAGAAAGTTTGCAGATTTACCTGTAAATGATCATGATTATCACTCAATAAAGAAGATGAAAGAGATAATAGTAGAACCAAATATCAAGATGGTTATAAATCTACATGATGGAAGTGGTTTTTATAGAAAAAAATATATAGATAAAAATCACCGCCCAAGTAAATGGGGACAAGCTACTATTATAGACCAGTCTGTTATAGAAGGTATAAAGTATGGAAATTTAGAAGAGATAGCTAATGAAGTAGACCAGTATATAAATAAGTATCTACTTAAAAAAGAGCATATTTTTCATACAAAAAATACAAAAACTCATCTTAAAAAGACTTATGAAGAGAAAGAGATGAGTAAAACTTTAACATATTATGTTATTAGCCATGGAAAAGCTGCTTTTGGAAATGAATCAAGTAAAGCTTTACCGGTACATGAGAGAGTATACTATAAACTTCTTGCATTAGAAAAGTTTATGGATATTATGGGTATTGAGTATAAACGAGAGTTTGATCTTACTGCAAAAGAGTTAAAAAATGTTATAGATAATGATATATTTATATCTTTCAATGACAAGAAAATATTTATACCACTATCTCGTATTCGTTCTCATATTACTTATTTCCCAGTTGAAAAAGGTGCAAAAATTACATTTAAACCTAGCTCTCCTGTTATGACAGTTCTTGAAGAGAAAGGCAAATATATTGTTTACTATGGAAACAGAAAACTCACAACTTTGGTCCCTCAATATTTAGCTTATGATGAGTTTAATGGCGATATAAAAGTAAACGTAGATGGTAAAATACAGACAATCACATTAGGAAGCTTAGTAGAAGTGAAAGAGTATTTTAATGTTCTAGTTGATCCTAAGCTTCGTGTAAATGTGATAGGGTATGTTAATAAAAAACATAAAAATGAGTCAGGCTTAAACATAAGAAAAAAATATATACTTAAAAGATTTTCTATTGATAAAGATGGTAAAAGATTTAGAGTAGAAGTCTATGATAGTAAGGTTAAGAACAAATTTTTAGGGATGTTCTTAGTTGAGTATAAATGATACTAAGCATAGAGAGCAGTTGTGACGATAGTTCTATTGCAATCACTCGTATAGATGATGCAAAATTACTATTTCACAAAAAGATTTCACAAGAGATAGACCACTCAAAGTATGGTGGTGTAGTACCAGAACTTGCAGCTCGTCTTCATGCAATAGCTTTACCAAATATACTCGAAGAGTGTAAAGAGTACTTTAAAGATCTAAAAGCAATTGCTGTTACAAATGAGCCAGGTTTGTCTGTGACATTGGTTGAGGGAGTTTGTATGGCAAAAGCATTGAGTATCTCTTTAGATATTCCATTATTGCCTATAAATCATCTTAAAGGACATATATATTCACTATTTATAGACAATCCTAAAGTTACATTTCCTATGCTTGTTTTACTTGTTTCTGGTGGACATACTCAACTCTTACATGTAGAAGATTATGATACTATAGAGATACTAGCCACAACACTAGATGATAGTTTTGGAGAGAGTTTTGATAAAGTGGCAAAGATGCTTGGATTAGGTTATCCAGGTGGACCAATTGTAGAACAGTTGGCATTAGATGGAGATAAAAAAAAGTTTGATTTTACAGTACCACTTCAAAGGACACCAAAACTTGCCTTTAGCTACTCAGGACTAAAAAATCAAGTGCGCTTAGTTGCACAAGATAATCCAAATTCTAAAAATGATATCTGTGCCTCATTTCAATTTACCGCAGTAAAACACCTTACTCATAAACTAAAAAAGATACTCCAAAACAAAAGCTTTGAAAACTTTGCCATAGTTGGTGGAGCAAGTGCAAATAAGTATTTAAGAAGTGAAATTGATGAGCTTTGTAAAACTCATAATATGACTCTACATTTAGCTGATATGCAATTTTGTTCAGACAATGCAGCAATGATAGGGCGTTGTGGTATTGAAGCTTATAGATTAGAACGATTTGCTTCTATACATGATATAAAAATAAATCCTAGAACTAGTTTTTAAAATCAAGTAGTTATTTATTGGTTTTTATCTATAATTTTACCGCTATATATGGGGGTGGGCTGAGTTTCTTAGCCCACAATTTTTATCTCTAACTCCAACTTAATTCCACTTTTCTCATACACTTTTCTCTTTGCAAGTTCTATAAGCTTTATAGCATCTTCAAATGTGCCATTTCCAAGATTGATTAAGAAATTAGCATGAGTTTCACAAAATGCTATATCACCAATCTTAAATCCTTTTAAACCAGCTATATCTAAAAGTTTTCCTGCAAAATTGTTAGGAGGATTTTTAAAACAGCTACCAGCACTTGGTTCTTTTGGTTGGTTTTGTCTTAGTTCCTTAAACATTTTTAAAAGAGTATTATCAAAGCCATATTCTATTTCAAATGTAGCTTCATAAATGGTTTCTTTTATATCTGTGTATCTGTAACCAAACTCAATATCATTTTTATTTATCCAGCCACTTTCTGTTTTTATAGCTTTTAAGTGATTGAAAATTTCCCACTTTTTTAATCCAGCATTCATTTTGACTATACCGCCAAGAGTACCAGGTAGCTTTTGCATAAGTTCAAAGTTTTTTATGTTGTATTTTTTTGCATACGATAGTATTTTACCACTAGAGGTTGCACCTCCAATATGTAAAAGATTATCTTTTTCATGTAAAAAGTCAAAAACTTTTCCTAGCATTGCCATTTTAGGAGGATTTTGAGATACTAAGAGGTTATTTCCTCCACCTAATATAAAAGCATCTACATGTAAAGGTTTATCTATAACTTCTACATGTACAGTTGGTCCAATTTTGATACTAGTGTATGTTTGGAGGTTTACCTGTTTTGTCATTAAAATATAAAATTTGGAATCATAGTGATGATTCTATGTGTAAACTCTATCATCATATTCATCATCCATGGCATAGTAAAAATAGCTACGACGATAACAAGTATGATTTTAGGTACAAAACTAAGAGTCATCTCATTTATTTGAGTTGTTGCTTGAAATATACTAATTGCAAGTCCTGCAAAAAGCCCAGCCATAAGCATAGGCATAGCCATCATCAAAGCTAATTTGAACGTTTCAACACCTAATCCTATTAGTTTTGCTTCCATTTAACTTCTCCTTTTTAAGGAAGTGAATTCCTTAAAAATTTTTATCTTTGAAGCTTTAACTTTGTCAAGAATTCTCATTTATGAGTTCCTTATTTCTTCATATTCGCTAGGGACTAGGAAGTTTTCTGCTTTTATAAGAGTATCGTAAAATCCATTTTTAAAGCCAATCTCAAAAAGTCTATTGATTGCTTTGTATTGAGTCTCATTTAACTCAACTGAGTCATCATTTGCATATAGACTTAGGTATTTTTGTAAAGTTGGTTCATCTACTCTAACTAAGTCTCTTTCATGAAGCATTTTTGAAAGAGGTTTTGCATGAGTTGTTGCTACCTTGACTGCTTTTATAAGAGTTTTTTCATACTCGATGGCCCGATTGATTGGAATAGAGCGACGAATGGCCATGCCACCAAGAGGTAGAGGTAAATCACCACCACTAAGCTCTACCCAGATATCCCAAAGCTCTTTTTCTACTTCAAGTTTATCATCATAAGTAAGTATACTTTCATGTATAAGAACTCCAGCATCAACTTCACCATTTAGTACTGCATTTTCAATTTCTAAAAAGTTTTTATAAATAATTCGAGCTTCAGGATAGTAAATCCTAAAAAGCATAGCATTTGTAGTATGCTTTCCACTCAAAGCTACTTTGAAATTGCGTTTTAGTTTTTTCTCTTTTAGTTTTACAACTTTTGGACCATAACCTTCCCCAAAACTAACTGCTGTTTTTAAAAGTGCGTATTCTTGACGAATTTTTGGATATAGACCAAAACTAATGGCACTTATGTCATAAGTATTTTTAAAAGCTTCTACGTTTAGAGTTTCAATGTCAAGTGCGATATTTTTAAATTCAATATCTCTTAAACCAACCCAGCCAAATTTGATGGCATAGTACATAAAAATATCATCAGCATCAGGAGAGTGGGCTACTGTTACTATTTTTTTCATTTTTTATTCTTTTTCCTTGATGCTTTTGCTAGTTTTGCTCTTTTTTTTGCTTTTGCTTTTTTAGCATCTACATTGCTTGCTTTTCTTGCATTGATAACTTGATCTTTTTTCTCTGTATCATTTGGTGTAAATCCAGCTTTCATAGCTGCTATCTTTTGTGTCCCAAATGCAGCGATTTTATCACCATTTTTTGTATCTACACTTGATGTATTTTCTCTACCCATTTAAATGCCTTATTTTTTTATAGTTTCATTATATAGTAGTTTTGATAAAGAAGGCTTTACATGTAGCGAATGTTTTTTTCGATAAAATATATCTGTGAAAAACTTGTATAAGGTGACAGCATGATAGATCCCAATATAGACGAAAGTTGGAAAAGTGTTCTTCTTGATGAATTTCAAAAGCCATATTTTTATGATTTGAAGAATTTTTTGATTGATGAAAAGAAAAATTATACAATTTATCCTAAATCAAACTATATATTTAACGCCTTTAATTTAACACCTTTTGATAAAGTAAAAGTTGTGATTGTTGGGCAAGATCCATATCATGGACAAAATCAAGCTCATGGTTTAGCTTTTTCTGTAAATGATGGAGTAGCTTTACCACCATCACTTTTAAATATATTTAAAGAGTTAAAAGATGATATAGGTTGTCAAATACCAAAAAGTGGAAATCTAACTTCATGGGCAAATCAAGGAGTTTTTTTGATCAATACTGTCTTAAGTGTAAGAAAAGCAGAGGCACATTCTCATAAAAATAGAGGCTGGGAAAAGTTTATCGATAGAGTAATACAAGCTACTAGTGAGAATAAAAGTAGCATAGTATTTGTTCTATGGGGAAAACCTGCACAAAACAAAGCACAATTAATAGATACAAGTAAGCATTTGATTTTAAAAGCTCCACATCCATCTCCATTATCATCATATAGAGGTTTTTTTGGCTCGAAACCTTTCTCTAAAATAAATACTTATTTTAAACAGCAAGGGTTAGATACTATCAATTGGTGTTTGTGATTTAGAGGGACTGTAAACCAAATTTACAGGCTCTATTTTTGTTAGCTTACTTTTAAATGTCCTATTTCTTCTTTTAATCTTTCAGCAATCCAAACTTTAATAATTGACTGTCTTGTAACACCAATTTTTTACATCTTCTTACACTTATGATACGATAAATTTCATTTTTCGAGTCTGTGTAGTGTTTGTGAAAAGTTAACGGTCGAAGATAGCCAATAAATTGCCGCTAGGTAATTTATCGGCTACTCTGAGACTGTGAAAGAACCCAATCCCAAACACTATAAAATATTCTAGCAAAAT
>CAZIAJ010000009.1:6460-19052 GCA_964537565.1 uncultured Sulfurospirillum sp. | reverse complement strand
GCTCTTCAAGAATTTTTTTTTTTTTTTTTTGTGTTTCTATTCTATAACCTTTTGCTCCTAAAACTAAAATTTTTTGTTTCATTTCGGCTATATAAGCTTCTTTTACAACAGCCTTTGCATCTTCTAATAAAAAATCATCTTTCTCTTTTATAAAAGGACATATTCTATAATCTTCATACATCTTCTGCACATGCTCATAAGCCATTTGTATATCATGGCAGACAAGTATATGACTAAAGAGTTGTTCACTCATCTTCTAAGCTAACCTCTGCAAAAAGTACAGCATTTATACTCTTATCTAGTAATCTATATAACTGTATCAATTTTATATCTAGCAAGTCATCACCACTAGAGAGATAAAAACTATTTTGTAAATGCTCATCCAAAACCCATAAAAAACTATCATCATGTCGTTTTGCTAATTGCATCTTTATATCTGTACTTTTTCCAATGTAAAAAAATGTATATCCATTTGAAAAAGATTGAGCTAACATATCTTCAAGAAGTTCTATATCTTCTTTAATTTTAAGTTGATGTATATTTGGAAAAAAAGTTTTTATAGATACAAAAGGTAACATTGGACGATTTTTTCCATTTTCATTTAGCTTAGTAAGTGCATAATCACCAAACCACTCCCTATCATCATCTGTAATTATGATTATGGTTTGTCCATCCATAAGATTTTGTAGCATAGAAGACAAAAGAGGAACCCACTCAAACCTCTTCTCTTCCATCCAGCTCATCATAGAGCCATCTTTCCTGATAGATTCAAGTGTCCACTTGAGAAGTGCTTGCACTATTTATCCAAATTGTAAGCATTATGGAGTGCACGAACTGCAAGCTCACCATACTTTGCTGCTATTACCATAGAAATTTTTATCTCACTTGTACTTATCATCTCTAAGTTAATGCCATCTTTTGAAAGTGTATCAAAAGCAGTACAGGCCACTCCACTATGGCTTTTCATTCCAACTCCTACAATACTTACTTTTACAACTTCACTATCATACTCTACTATCTCAGAAGCATTTATCTCTTCCATTGCATCTTTTGTCATCTCTAGCTCATTTTGTGGTACAGTAAATCCTAAATTTGTTGTGCCATCATGTCCTACATTTTGTATAATCATATCTACATTTATATTTTCATCTGCAAGTTTTCTAAAAATCTCTGCTGCAATTCCTGGTTTATCTACTACACCTCTTAGTGTTACTCTTGCTTGATTTCTATCCAGTGCTACACCACTTACTACTGGTTGTTCCATGATATTTTCTTCCTTTGTTATAAGAGTCCCTTCATTGTCATTGAAGCTACTTCTTGTTACTAAATTTACATTTAATTTTTTTGCCAACTCAACAGAACGAGTTTGGAGTACTTTTGCACCTAAACTTGCAAGTTCTAACATCTCATCATAGCTAACTTTATCTAGTTTTTTTGCTTTTGGTTCAATACGTGGATCAGTTGTATATACTCCATCTACATCGGTATATATTTCACACAAATCAGCTTCCAATGCTCCAGCAATTGCTACAGCACTCAGGTCACTTCCTCCACGTCCAAGAGTTGAAACTTCTCCAACTTCTGTAACACCTTGAAAACCAGCAACTACTACAATATTACCACCATTTAATTCTTTTTCAATACAAAGTCTATCTATAGATTCTATCCTTGCTTTTGTATGAAATTTATCTGTTTTTATACCAGCTTGTCTACCACTCATTGCTACTGCAGGATATCCCATCTCACTAAGAGCAATAGCTAGTAGTGAACTTGTAACTCTTTCTCCTGAACTTAGTAACATATCCATCTCTCTTTGTTGTGGATTTTTACTAAAATGCTCTGCATAACTTACTAGTTTATTTGTTTCACCACTCATGGCAGAAACTACAACTACAACATCATTTCCCTTTGATTTTGTCAAAGAGACTCTTTTTGCTACTTCCTCTATACGCTCAAGTGTACCAACACTTGTTCCACCATATTTTTGTACAACCAACATCTTAAAGATAACCCTCATTTCTAAAATAATTCAACACTTTTTTATAAACAGGTCTTTTAAAATATGTAATATACTCAAAAGCCTTTTTATATTTTACAAACTTATACTCACAAAATTCTGGCTCTTTCGTTGCTAAGTTTATCTTACTATCATCTTTTAATCTAACTAAAAAATACTTCTGTGTCTGCCCATCAAATGGGTACATTTTTTTTGCAACAGTACCAGGAAAATCATAACTAATCCACTCAGGATGCTCAGCTAAAATCTCCACATCATCTGTTCCTATCTCCTCTTCAAGCTCCCTAAAAAGTGCCTCTTTTGGAGTCTCACCATCATCAATTCCACCTTGAGGAAACTGCCAAGCATCTTCTATATCATTGCGCAAAGCTATAAAAAGCTCAACTTCAAATGGATACTTAGAAGAGACAATAATTGCAGCAACATTTGGTCTGTATCGTTTCAATAATCTCTCCTAATTTTAATAATTCGTGATTTTATCCAAAATATGATTATAAAATGATAAAATACATATAAAGGAATTTATACATGGTAAAAACAGGTCAATTTAAAAATCTTGGATTGGGAAAAGGTAAAGATATCCAATCAGCACTACTAACAGCGATAGCTAGAAGTGCAGAAGATTTAACCAATGGTAAAGGTTGGCCTGATGGCGTAGATGAACTATTGGAGAGTCTTGGTAACATTACTAAAGTAAGTAGAGTTTGGATTTTTCAAACTTTAAAACTTACCGATGATTACATTATCCAAGACTATATATTTGAATGGTCTTCTAAAAAAGAGTATAACCAAATAGGACTCCCTATTTTTAGTAGATTTACAACAAAAATCGATCAACCTGACTACAAAAAGATGATTGAAAGTAGAATTCTTGGTGAATATCAAACAATAATTACTAGTGAACTAAAACCATCTATAAATAAAACAAACTTGGAAAAACAAAAAATAAAATCAATGCTAACAATCCCTATATTTGTGGAAAACAAATGGTGGGGAACACTTGGTTTTGATGATTGTGAGCGAAAATATAACTGGTCAGATATAGAGATTGCGCTTCTAAGAACTGTTGGTTTTCTAATTTCAAGTGCTGTTTTAAGAGATAAACTAAGTGCAAAAAGAAAACAACTTGACATACTGCAACAAATAACAGAATATACTATGTGGCAATTTGACCTCAATAGAAAATACCTTTGGTGTGCCTCTGGACTATTTAGTACAACACAAAATAAGACTGACCACTTTCAATTTTCATTTAAAGATATGTTAAGAATTATACATCCAAATGATAGAGAGAGCTTACTTAATACAGTTAAAGATTATATAAAGACAAAAAATGAAAAATTTAGATGTGATATACGAATTCTAACCGAAAATAAATATAATTGGATAGAATTAATTGGAGCTATTGATAACAATACAAAACATAGTCAAATTATGGGTATTGCCATAGATATTACAAATAGAAAGAAAAAAGAAAAAAAGCTAAAAATAGAAGCAACAACCGATCCACTAACGGGCATAATAAACAGACGAAGACTAGAACAAATTATACAAGATAAACTTAATTCTGAAGTTTTTTCATTTTTAATACTTGATGTTGATTTTTTTAAGAAAATAAATGATACATATGGTCATCCTCTAGGAGATAAAATACTAATTCATATTGTAAAAATATGCCAAGAGCAATTAAGAAAAGATGACTATATAGCTCGTATTGGTGGAGAAGAATTTGCCATTTTATTACCATGCATAGGCAAAAAAGAAGGTAGCGTAATCGCTAATAGAATCAAAGAAAAAATCCAAAATACTCCTTTTTTGGAAGATGAAAAAACTATATATTGCACAGTCAGCATAGGATGCATGACAAATGTAAACCAATACAGTAATATTTCAGAAATATACAAACTTGCAGACTCAGCACTATATCGTGCTAAAAATTCTGGTCGTAATTTAGTCTGTACAGCATAATGGAGATAATTTGTTAATATATCTACATATTCCTTTTTGTGACTCAAAGTGCCACTACTGTGCTTTTAACTCTTATGTTGATAAGTTTTCAATGAGAGCTGATTATATGAAAGCAATAACTCAGCAGTTAAAATTTGAGCTAAAAAAATTTAATCTTGAAGTAAATTCAATCAAATCTCTTTTTATTGGTGGAGGAACTCCTTCAACTGTTGAGCCTTATATGTATGAAGAGTTTTTTAAAATACTAAGACCATATTTGGAAGAAAATGCAGAGATAACAACTGAAGCAAATCCAAACTCTGCATCAATAAATTGGTTAACTGGCATGAAAGAATTAGGAGTAAACCGTGTTAGCTTTGGTGTACAAAGTTTTGATGAAACCAAACTAAAGAAACTTGGCCGAAACCACTCAAAAATGCAAGCGATACATGCAATAAATAATGCACACAAAATTGGTATTAAAAACATCTCATGTGACCTTATATATGCAACTAGTTTTGATGTAGAAGATGATATCGATATAGCTTTTTCACTTCCAATAAACCATATAAGCTCTTATGCTTTAACACTAGAAAAAAACACACCTTTTTATCAAAGAGATGAACTCACAAACAACTCTGTTGAACTAGCAACTAACTTTATCAAAAAAGTTACTTCCAAATTTCCACAATATGAGATTTCAAACTTTGGAGAGTACCAAAGTATACATAATCTTGGCTATTGGAGTGGTGATGATTACATAGGTATTGGTGCTGGTGCTGTTGGTTTTTTAAAAAATAAAAGATACTATCCAAGTAAAAACATAGAAAAGTATATAAAAAATCCTCTACATGTAGAAGTTGAGAAACTATCAAATAATGATTTACATGTAGAGAGTCTATTTTTGGGTCTTAGAAGTAAAATTGGTATTGACGTAAATAAATTAAGTACTCAAGAAGAAAAAAAAGTTGCTCTCCTAATAGAGGGGAAAAAGCTTACCTGTAAAGATAATATAGCTTACAACAAGAACTACTTGTTAGCCGATGAGATAGCTCTTTACATAATTTCTTAAGGCAATTTTGGATAAAATTCTCTCTTTAACGCAAGGAAGATAAATGTTCGGAATGAGTTTTGCAGAGATTATGATTATAGCAGTTATTGCTGTACTTTTTTTAGGGCCAGATAAACTCCCCTCAACTATGGTACAAATTGCCAAATTTTTTAAATCATTTAAAAGTAGTATAAATGATGCTAAATCATCATTTGAACAAGAGATAAAAATACAAGAGCTTAAAGAAGAGACTTTAGAATATAAAAAAAAGCTAGATTCAGCAGCAACAAGTATGAGAAAAACTGTTACATTTGATGAACTAAATGAAATCAAAAAGTCTACAACTGGAGTCACAGATACATTCAAAGAGATAAAAGAGAGTATGGCAAAAGTAAATGAGATAAAAACTGACCCATTAGGAGTAAAAAAAGCTGTAATGGGTGATAATATAACTAAAGAAGAGAACAAGGATAAAGATGTTTGATGAGTTAAAGCCACACTTAGTAGAACTAAGAAAAAGACTTGGAATCTCTGTAGCAGTTTTATTTATTACATTTTTTATCTGTTTTAATTTTTGGGAAATAATCCTAGCTTGGATGATAATGCCACTTGAAACTGTATTACCTGCTGGCTCAGAAGTGATATTTACTAAAGTACAAGAACCATTTTTTACTGCTCTAAAAGTATCTTTCTTTTCTGCTTTTATTGTTTCATTGCCTGTTATATTCTGGCAATTTTGGCTTTTTATAGCTCCTGGTCTTTATGAAAATGAAAAAAGATTAGTTATACCATTTGTTTTATTTGCAACTATTATGTTTCTATCAGGTGCAATGTTTTGTTATTATATAGTTGTCCCACTTGGTTTTGACTTTTTGATAAATTTTGGTTCTCAACTCTTTAAAGCACTTCCTAGTATAGGTGAGTACGTTAGCTTTTTTACAAAACTACTTTTTGGTTTTGGATTGGCTTTTGAACTTCCTGTTATAACATTTTTCTTTGCAAAACTTGGATTTGTTACAGATAAGAGCTTAATTCGTTTTTTCAGATACGCGATTATCATTATATTTTTAGTATCAGCTCTTCTTACTCCACCAGATATACTAACACAATTTTTGATGGCTGGACCACTTGTTATCCTTTATGGAATATCTATTTTAGTTGCTCGTGCAGTTAACCCTGAACTTGAAGAAGAAGAAGATGATGATGAAGACGAAACTGTAACAGAAGATATGAGTGAGGAAGAAAAATAGACCCTCTTCTAAAATCAACTTATGATTATAAACTGCCGGAATCTCTTATAGCAGAGTTTCCGGCAACTCCTAGAGATAGTGCAAGACTATTAATCTATAATAGAAAAAATAGTACTATAATCCATACAACATTTAACAAACTATTTGATTATTTAAACAAAGATGTGATAGTACTTTTAAACAATACAAAAGTAGTTAAAGCAAGAGTATTTGGTAAAAAAATAAGTGGAGGAAAAATTGAACTTTTACTAAACTCTCCTTTACAAGATGGAAAATTTTCTGTCTACATTCGTGGACGTGTTAAAGTAGATATGGAACTTTTTTTTGATGATAATCTAAAAGCAAAAGTCCTATCTCTTCAAGAAGATGGAACTCGTATAGTTACTTTTTTTCATAAAAATAGACCTATAAATAGTGATGAACTTTTTAATATTTTAGAAAATATTGGCCATATACCATTACCACCTTATATAAAGCGAGAAGATAACAAGGAAGATGAGGTAGAATATCAAACTGTATTTTCAAAAGAGCGTGGTGCTGTAGCTGCTCCAACTGCCTCTTTACATTTTACAGATGAAATGTTTAGAGAGTTACAAGACAAATATGAAACTCACTTTTTAACTCTTCACGTTGGAGCTGGAACTTTTAAACCTGTTGAAGCTGAATCAATAAAAGACCATGTTATGCACTCTGAGTTTTATGAAATTCCTAAGTCTACATGTAAAGCTATAGATAGCAATAATCCAATATTAGCTATTGGTACAACGGTAACAAGAACCGTGGAATATTATGTGAGAGAAAATATAAAAACTGGCAAAAGTGATCTATTTTTACATCCAAATAACAAACCTAAAAGAGTCAATCATCTTTTAACAAACTTTCACTTACCGAAATCAACACTACTTATGCTTGTTTCTTCATTTGTAGGCATTGAAAGAGCATTAGAAATCTATAAAATTGCTGTAGAAAAAAAATATAGATTTTTCTCTTATGGCGATGCTATGTTAATTCTTTAAACACTCATATCAAGTAAAGTTCCAATCATCTCTTCTTGTGTCTTTATTGCTTCTGCTTGAGCACTAAAACCACCTTCAATAGGAATTTGTTCAGTAATCTCTTGTGATAAATCTGTACTACTTTGAGTAAGCAAAGATACTGCTTTAACACTAGCGCCACTCTGACTTTCTATAGTAGTTCTAGTAGAGTTAAAACCATCAGTATTGACATTGGCTATATTATTTGCATTATTTCCCATCCAATCAGAATAGGCACCCATAGCTGTTGCATTTACTTGCATTCTAACTCCTTTTTAAACTATTTATCTATATACTTTACTATTATAAAAGTTAAATAAGGATAAAAATGAAAATATATGGTATAAAAACATGTGGTAGTGTAAGAAAAGCTATAAAATTTTTCAAAGAAAATAATATAGAATTTGAACTTGTAGATTTTAAAAAAATCACAATTAATGAGGAAAAGATAGACTATTGGCTTAAAAAAGTCTCTATCGATACTCTTTTTAATAATAGAGGAACAAAATATAGAACACTAAAATTAAAAGAGCTAAACTTAGATGATAAGGGTAAAAAAGAGTGGCTTATAAAAGAAAATATGTTAATCAAACGTCCTATTATTGAGTATAAAGATAGAGTTATTGTTGCTTTTGATGAGGAGCATTACAAAGCCATCTTTCTAAAATAATCTTTGCTGCTATGGAGTCTACTTTTCCGTCCTTTTTTTGTTTAGTGACTCCTTTCATCATCTCTTTTGCTTCAAGTGATGAGCCATACTCATCTTGATATATTTTTACACCATCAAACTCCAAAAGAGATACAAAATGTTCTATACGTTTTATCATCTCTTTTTCGCTAGAGCCTCCTATTGGAACTCCTATCACTAAAATATCTATATCCCACTCTTTTAAAAATATATCAATATCATGCGCTGCTTGCTTTCTATTTTTTCTCAATATTGCAGTTTGAGGTGTCACTATATCTCCACCTAAACAAATTGCAACTCCTATTCGTTTTAGTCCAACATCAATAGAAGCTATTTTTTTCAATCTAAAATGTCCGTAAAAACTGATTTTGCACCATTATTAAAAAGGTTTTGCTTATCTTTTGTATCATTAACAGTGAAAATATTAACAAATATCCCTGCATTATTAAGATTTTGTATCAAATCTGTATCTGCAATGTTAAAAGCAGGATGATAGCTTCTAACTCTCAAACGCTTCAAACGTTTAACTAAATCATGAGGATGCTCATTTTCTTGCAGTGCAGCTATATCTATGTTGCTATTAAGTTTATGCACTTTTCTAAGATACTTATGATTAAAAGATGAAAGAAGAACATAATTTACCATTACATTTTTTTCTATTATATCAACAATAGTCTGAACGGCTGTTTTATCAAATGGTGTCCTAGTAGCATCTTTTATCTCAATATTGACAGGAAATTTATGCTTTCTAAGAAATCTTAACACTTTTCCCAATGATAAAATTTTTTGAGTTTTCAAAGTTTGTAACTCTTCTAAAGTAACTGTACCATTTTTGATAGTTCCAAAAGGGTCATCTCTTAAAAACCAAGAGCCAAAATCTAATTTTCTCAACTGCTTATATGTATAATCAATAACTCTATAAGGTTTTTTAAACTCAGGAAAATCCTTTACATTAGAAGTTCTCTCCAACGTATTATCATGAATGATAACGGGAACTCCATCTTTTGTAAATCCTACATCCAACTCTATATAGTCACTTTTTTTTATAGCTTTTTTAAAAGCTGACATCGTATTTTCGGGTCTAATCGACCTAGCACCTCTATGAGCTACTATAAGTTTTTTATCTTTTTCAAAATTTTCCCAAAATCCCATTTGTTACCTACTAAAATTTTTTAAAAAGTATACCATATATATCTCATATAAAGGTAAAAAATAGTATATTTATAGATAACTTTTTTCAGAATGGATGTATATGAAATATATTGATTTAAATAACATGTTTTCAAAAAAGAAACTTCAAGCCGCAAATGATGAAGTTTTTGATATAGCTGTTATTGGTGCTGGTGTTGTTGGGTGTGGGATTTTTAAAGAGTTCTGCGAAAACGGTGCAAAAACTGTACTGGTAGAAAAAGAAAATGATATACTAGAAGGTGCTAGCAAAGGGAATAGTGCCATTCTTCACACTGGTTTTGATGCACCACCTGATAGTCTAGAACTAGAGTGTGTTAAAAGAGGATATAGTGAATACATCAAAATAAAAGAGAAGTTAAATCTCCCCTTTTCAAACACAAAAGCTTTAGTTGTAGCATGGAGTGATGAACAAGTAGAAAAACTTGATGGCATACTCAAAAAAGGTCTCAACAATGGCGTAAAAGAACTTGAACTCATAAGTGACAAAGAGATTTTTAAAAAAGAACCAAACCTCTCAAAAACTGCAAAAGCAGCGATACTAGTCCATGGAGAGTCTCTTATAGACCCTTGGAATAGCCCACTTGCATATGTAAAACTTGGTCTACAAGCTGGTGGAAAACTTGCATTTTCACATGAAGTAAAAAATGGCCATTTTAATGGAGACTTTTGGGAAATTGAAACTTCACAAAAAACAATAAAAGCGAAAACTGTCATAAATGCAGCTGGACTGTATGGGGATATAGTAGATAGTATAAAGGGTAGCAAAGATTTTAAAATCATACCAAGAAAAGGGCAATTTCTTATATTTGATAAAAGTGCTTACAACCTAATAAACTCCATCATACTTCCTGTACCTACAAAAATAACAAAAGGTGTTGTGATTACCAAAACAGCATTTGGCAATATCTTAGTTGGACCAACTGCAGAAGACCAAGAGAGCAGGACAAATAGTGACACAAAAGTAGATATGCTAAAACAGTTAGAGCAGAAGGCATATGAATTACTACCAGATTTAAAAAAACACAATATTGTGACTACATTTGCAGGACTTAGACCAGCTTCTGATAAAAATCACTATAGAGTAAAAATCAATAATGATAAAAACTGGATAACAGTTGGCGGTATACGTTCAACTGGATTAACATCTTCGTTAGGATTAGCAAAATACGTCTATGAGTTAAATGATAAAAAATATAAAAAGCAGACAAAAAAGCAAACTCCAATAACTATTCAAAATATAAGTGAATTTCAAACAAGAGATTTTCATGAGTCAAACTATGGAAAAATTATATGTCATTGTGAATGTGTAACGCAAAGAGAGATAGAAAATGCACTAAAAGGAGAAGCTGGTGCAGGAACCATAGGTGGACTAAAACGACGAACTAGAGTAACCATGGGTAGATGTCAAGGCTTTAACTGTCAAGCTGCAATATCTGATATATGCGAAAAGAGTAAATCATGAATAAAGTACAAATTGCAATCGTTGGAGCAGGTCCAGCTGGACTAAGTTTAGCTATAGAGTTATCAGATATGGGCTATAGTGATATTATAGTGTTTGATAGAGAGGATGAGGGTGGTGGAACACCTAGACATTGTGGACACTTGGGATTTGGAATTTTTGAGTTTTACAGACTTTTAAGTGGTCCTAATTATGCTAAAAAACTTGTTGAAATAGCAACAGAAAAAAATATAAAAATAGAGTTAAAACATACTCTATTTGATATAAAAAACAATACTCTATCTTTTAGCACACCAAATGGTATCGAAAAATACATAGCTCAAAAAACAATTTTGGCTTTAGGTGCAAGAGAAACTCCAAGACCTCCTAGGTTTATCTCTGGTACTAGAAGTCCAAATATCATCACAACAGGGGCTCTTCAAAGATTTATCTATATGCATGAAATGGCACCATTTAAAAATGCTGTTATTGTTGGAAGCGAAGTTGTAAGCTTCTCTGCTTTGATGAGTGCAAAACATGCTGGTATAAATATAAAAGCAATAATCGAAGAAGATAAAAATTTAAATGCGTTTAGTATTTTAAAACCTCTGTGTGAACTTTTTTTAAGAACTCCAGTAAAAGTTGGATATGAGATAAAGAGCATAGATGGAGCAAACAAACAAATACAAAGCGTTACTATATCTAAAGATGGTATTGATGAAGTTATAGAGTGTGATGGAGTTATATTTAGTGGTAAATTTACACCGGAGAGTTCTGTTTTAAAAGATAGTTTTAAAGATTTTAACTATACCAATAATTCAGTTTTTGTATCTCAAACATTTCAGACAACAAGCAAAAACTTTTTTGCAGTTGGCAATATTCTAAGAGGGGCTCTAACTGCTTTTAAATGCTATTTTGAAGGTAAAAAACTTGCAAAATTTGTAGATGATGCTCTCAAATATGAAAAACTTAAACCTTTACATGTAAAGATAGAGTGTGATGAAAATATACAGTGGTATAGTCCTAGTATTTTAGACCTGAACTATCCTACTAAAACTTTGACAAATTTGAGAATCAATAAAAAAGCTACAGGTAATATATCAGTTTTAGTCAATGAAGTTGAAGTATATAGCAAAGTTGTAAATGCTACAACATATAAAAATATAAAAATACCTAGACTAGACTACCCTATAGGTAAAAATGATAAAGTTGAAATTAAATTTCAATAATTGTTTAGAGGGTTAATAATCACCTTTATAGAATCTGTCTTCATCCATAAATTCATGATGATGGATTCTTGTGTTATTATCATCTAGTATATCTATTACTGCATAAGTAGGTTTTTCTTCATTTGTTAAGTATTCGATTTTACTATTTGGTTGATATGCAACTTGAAATCCTATACCTCTAGTTGAGTGCAACGTAATATTTTGTTTTATAGAGTGCATAATACGATGTAGATGCCCAAAAGATATATGTTTTATATTTTGATACTGATTTAGTAAATCCCAAAACTTTTCACTAGACTTAAACTCTGCATCATTGTCCATCTCATACAATCCTGATTCTATGGGGTGATGATGCATATATAGATATATAAAATCACTACTATACATATCTAATTGCTCTTTTAACCAAGCCATACGAGAAGAACACAACTCTCCGTATGAGCAATCTTCCACCAAAGTATCTAAAAAAATATGTACTTTATTATCTCTTTTTTTTACATATTGAGCAAAAACATCATCAATGAAGTGTGGAAAATATCTCTTAAATATCTCTCTTCTATCATGGTTTCCTAGCATGAGATAAATAGGTAAGTTGTACCTATTTACTATGCTAGCCAAAGATTTATATGCTTTGGGTGAAGCATTATCAGTTAAATCTCCTGTAATTACAATAAATTCTATATCTTTATAATTTTTTTCTATACTATCTAATGCTAATTTTAATCTCAAATTTGGATTAATTCCATA
>CAZIAJ010000009.1:0-6450 GCA_964537565.1 uncultured Sulfurospirillum sp. | reverse complement strand
ATACAAAGAAGTATCATCTTCTCCAACTAAATGAAGATCACTTAGTTGGATTATTTTCACTTTTTTCTACTTGTGTATATATTAATAATAGCTGAAAAAGTTATAACTGTAACTATCATAAAAGATACTGCATTTAGTACTGGTGTTGAACTAAATTTGATTCTAGAGTACAAATCAACAGGTAGAGTTGGATCTGAACCTATAAGAAAAATTGTGGTATTGAAGTTTGAAAAACTTATCAAAAAAGCCACAACAAAAGCACCTATAATTGCAGGTTTTAAAAAAGGAATAGTTACATACCAAATAGATTGTAGTCTAGTAGCTCTAAGGCTTAAAGCAGCCTCTTCTAGTGTTCTATCAAACTTTTTTAATCTTGCACCAACTAAAAGCATAACATAAGTAGCGCAAAAAGAGAATTGACCAAACACAACAAGCCAAAAACTTGGACTCAATGACTCTATATATATGCCAAAATTATCCTCTATAAAAATACCAGCTGATGTTGAGCTAAGTAAAATAGATATACCTAATATAACTCCTGGAATTACTAAAGGTGCTAACGCAAGAAAATACAGAAGTCCTTTAAATCTAAACTGCTCCTCTTCAAAAAGAAGTGCTGCAAAAGTTCCTACTATTGTTGATAATAATGAAACAAAGAAACCTGTTTCAAAACTTGTCCAAATACTAATAAGTAAATCTTCATCAGCAAATAGTCCTAATCTCTCATTTGTATTAGAAAAAAACCAATCAAGTGAAAAACCTTCCCATGGGAGTGCAATAAAATTTGAATCATTAAATGCTAAAATAGAAATAGTAACTAAAGGCATAATCAAAAACAGATAAAAAATTGCAATATATATTCTATATCCTATCTTATAAAGTGGTGAACTCGGAAGTGTTCTTATCATGACCCTACCCTCTCTAGTTTTTGTCCTGTAATCTTTAAAACTAACCAAATAATTATTGAAGACAACATTAATAATAAGAATCCAAATGCAGCTCCTTGGCTCCAATCAATAGTCGTTAAAAAGAAATTATATATCTGTTCTGTAAACCATAAAGAACTCTTACCACCTAAAATATTTGGTGCGACATAGTCACCAATTATCAACATAAATACCATAATTCCACCAGAAGCAATCCCTGGCATAGAGTGGGGAATAACTATCCTTGTAATTATAGTCCATTTTGAAGCTCCTAAATCACTCGCAGCTTCAATTAGACTATCATCTAAGCTATCCAATGCAGACATTACAGGTACTATCATAAAAAGCATTGACATATAAAGAAGTCCTATAATCATACTAAAATCAGTATAAAGCATCATAATAGGAGTATCTATAACTCCAATATAAATTAAAAAGTTATTTATAACTCCGTGATCGCTTAAAAGTATCATCCAACCATAAATAGTAACTAACTCTCCAACCCAAATAGGAATCAAAAGTAAAAGAGTCATAAAACTACTATATTTTCTTGATATTACTTTTGTAAGATAAAACGCTATTGGAAATGTAATTATAAAAGCTAGTATCGTAATTGAAATAGAGTAAAAAGCTGTACGTAAAAACGTCAACCAATATATAGAGTCTTCAAAAAATGAGAGATAATTAGCAAATGAAAAAACAGTAATACCTTCATCATTTTCAATTCTAAAAGAGCTTAAAAAAAGATCAATATGTGGTAAAACTATTAGAAATAGTAGCCATGCAAGAACAGGTATAATAAAAAGATAAAAAGTTAAATTTCTTTTTTTCATCATTTATTCTTCATAACATTTTAAGTCATCTTGATGAATACCAACATTAACTTCATCACCCTCTTTTAAATCCTCAAATTGAGCATTCTGAGGAAGAGATATCAATACTATATCTTCACTCTCAATAATTTTTGCTGATATTTTAGTATTGGCCCCATCAAATAAAATAGTTGCTATCTTCATTTTAGTAACTTCAATATTTTCTAAATTTCCTGTAGGGTTTAAAATAAATGCTTCTGGTCTTACAAAAAGTTTCTTAGGTGTATAATCTAATCCAGGTTTAGAAATTTTCCAACCATGAGTTGTTATTAAAATACCATCATTATAACTTTTTATATTAAAAGGATTACTCTCACCAACAAATCCAGCTACAAATGATGTTTTTGGATTTTTGTATAGATTCTTTGGTGTATCTATCTGTTCAAACTTTCCTTTATTCATAACAGCTACTTTATCACTCATAACTAAAGCTTCTGATTGATCATGTGTAATATATATAAATGTCGTACCAATCTCTTTTTGAAGAAGTTTAAGCTCAATCTTCATATGCTCTCTTAATTTTCTATCAAGTGCACCAAGTGGTTCATCTAGTAAAAGTATAGAAGGCTTTAAAACTAGAGATCTAGCTATGGCAACTCTTTGTCTTTGTCCTCCAGAAAGTTCTGTAACTTTTTTCTTTTCATAACCATCTAGTCCAACACGACTTAGCATCTCTTTTACTCTTATATCAATTTCATTTTTAGTAATTTTTTGTCTTTTAAGTCCAAATGCAACATTTTCTTCAACATTCATCATAGGGAAAAGTGCAAGATTTTGAAAAACTATATTTACAGGTCTTTTTTCAGGTGGAATTCCCTTCATATAACCACCTTCGATGATTATATCCCCTTCACTCTCCTCCTCAAAACCAGATATCATTCTAAGTAATGTGGTCTTACCACAACCTGATGGTCCTAATATTGAGAAAAAGCCTCCCTCTTCTACACAAAAATCTATAGAATGAACAGCTGTAAAATCCTTAAAATGCTTTGATAAATTTCTTATCTCCAAAATGTGACTCATATTTTTCCTTATATAATTAAGAATTTAGTTCTTATGAAACTCTTAACTATATATTATCAAGGATACTCTCCTTGATAATATATATATGATTTCTACTTAGCTGCTTTAATTCTTTCTAAAATTTTAGATTCTATTTTATCAAATCCAGCTGGTAGTGCTGGGTACCATTTGATATTGTCTATATCAGCTTTTGAGAATGTTCTAGTAAAGTTGTCTTTAATCTCTGGCTTTAAGTACTGTATTGCATCTTTAGAAGCTGTACCATATCCTTCTTGATTAGTAAAATATGCCGCATTTTCAGGAGCAAGAGCAAAATTAATCCACTTATATGCTGCATCTATATTTTTAGCTTTTGCAGGGATTGCAAAAGTATCAATCCAACCTAATGCTCCACTCTTTGGTGCAACAAAATCTATATCTGGATTAGTTTTATGAAGAGTCCAACCTTTTCCATCCCAACCAGATTCTACATTGACATCACCATTTTTGATAAGTGCTACTTGAGTATCACCACTTGTCCAATAAGTTTTAACAAGATGCTTATTGTCAATTAATTTTTTTTCAACTCTTTTCATTAATTTTGCATACGCTGCTTTATCACTGTATAAAGAAAATGGATCTTCACCCATACCTAACGCAGTTGCAATAAGTAGTGGTCTTTTTAGTCTATAAGATATTTTACCAGCATATTTAGGATTCCATAAGTCTGACCAGTCATTTGCCTCTGGAGCTAGTTTTTTATTAACAATCATTCCTGTTGTTCCATAACAAAAAGGAACACCAAAAGAGTCATTTCCCACTTTTGCATTTTTCTTAACTGCATCAACCATTGAAGTTATTAGTTGTCCTGTATTAACTTTTGTATAATCAATTGGTTGATAGATTTTATGTTTCATTTGAACAAATGTAATTCTATCTTGACTAGGTTGTGCTAAATCAAATCCACCACCTCTTGTAGCTATTAGTTTTGCAACCATTTCTTCATTGTTAGAGTAAGTTAACTTTACTTTTATACCTGTTTTTTCCTCAAACTTTTTAACAAGTTCAGCAGGTGCATAACCTTTCCAAGTTAAAAGTCTTAAAGTTTCTTGTGCCATTAAAGCACTTGAACTCAACAATAGTGCAGAGGCACCAACTAATAAAATTTTCTTCATAAAATCTCCTTTTTAAATTTTAATTGAATGACATATTATCATATATAAATAACAAACTGATTACAAACTAGTACTCAAAATCCTTTTTGATTCTTCCAAATACATACTATACTCTTCTTGAGTCCAATTAAACATATCTTTATATATTAAAGATACTCTATGAACACAATCCATAGCTCCTTGTTTATCTATAAAACCCAAACCTAATCGTCTTACTAAAAAATCTAAAGGCTTTTTAGTAAACTCATAATCTATACTATAATAGACTTCAGCTTCAAAATATGGATAATCATCATGAAGTTTAACTTCTCCAAATTTTTCTATATATTTGAAAACTTCTAATGCACAATCACCATAAAAAGATATTAAACGTTCATTTAAATCTTTGTTAAAACTAAATTTACCCAGTTTTTCTTTAATTTTACTGATTTCTTCTATACTACCTACTAATTTATAGTTTTTTGTCTGACAACTGTGTAAATTCTTCCTACTTTTAGTTTTTAACACAAAATCCAATGTCTCTTCTGCCATCTTTCTATATGTAGTCCATTTACCACCAACTACACTTATAAGCCCAGATTTTGAACTATTTATTGAATGTTCTCTTACTATTTCTTGTGAATTTTCAGCATTTTCATCTATAACCAAAGGTCTAAGTCCAGACCATGAGGAGAGTATATCACTCTTTTTAATTGTAACTGCAAAATACTTTTTTATATGTCTCAAGAGGTACTCTATATCCATTTCACTTACATTCGGTCGCTCTTGTACTTTTGCGACTTCATCTGTTGTACCTACCAAGCATTTACCAAGATATGGCAACATAAAAAGAACTCTACCATCTTCTGTTTTTGGAATCATCAATCCTTCATCATTTGGTAAAAATTTCTTATCTAAAACAATATGTATACCTGAACTTGTTTTTACAATCTCATCAGCTTCTTTAAAATCAAGTTTTCTGATGCCATCACAAAATGGACCTGTAGCATTGATAATAATAGAAGCATTTACTTCATACTCTTTATGAGTTATAGAGTCTTTTAACTTAACTCCACTAATTTTTTCATCGATATACTTAAAACCAGTAACTTCCGTATAATTTTTAACTTCACATCCATTTCTTTTTGCACTTTGAAGGATAGATATAACCATACGAGCGTCATTAAAAGCACCATCAAAATATCTTACACCACCTTTTAAACCATCTCTACTTACATTAGGAAACTTTTTTATTATCTCTTTTTTGCCTACAATACTACTTTTACCAAGCCTTTTTTTTCCAGAAATAATATCATATAAAGCTAATCCTATATACATATAAGGAATTTCATACCATTTATATAAAGGTGTCACTAAAGTAATAGCACGAGAAAGATGAGGAGCATTATTTAAAAGCCTATATCTCTCTTTTAATCCCTCTTTTACTAAAGAATATTGATTAAAATCCAATTTTTTAACAGCTTTTTCCAGATATCTAACTCCACCATGAACTAGTTTTGTACTTCTACTACTAGTTCCTTCTGAAAAATCATTTTTTTCCACAAGTAATGTTTTTAAGCCTCGTAAAGTTGAATCTAAAGCTATACCACTTCCTGTAGCACCACCACCTATAACGACTAAATCAAACTCCAATTCTGTACATTTTTCTTTCATTATGATTTAAATTTTCCTAACTCATTATTTAATCTCTCAGTCATTGAATGTAAATGTCCTGAAGCTATTGATACATTTTCCACACTCTGAACATTATTTGCTGAAATATTATTTACTTTATCTACTTCAGATACTATAGACTGTACTTTCTTAGATGTATCAGCAAAATCATCAACTGTTTTACTAGCATCTTGTATAGTTTGATAGATTACTTCTGAAATTTCAACCATCTGTTTTTGTAAGTTTTCTGAAACATCTGCTAAAAAGTGAATCTCTTTAGCATTTTCTGAAATTTCACTATTTGCTTCTGTTATTGATTGTACAACTATATTTATAGTTGCATCAATTTCTACAAGTGATTTTTGCGTACGCTCTGCTAATTTTCTAACTTCATCAGCAACAACAGCAAAGCCACGTCCATGTTCGCCAGCACGTGCAGCTTCTATAGCAGCATTAAGTGCAAGTAAGTTTGTCTGGTCTGCTATATCCTTTATGATATTAAGTACATCTTTTACTTCTTCAGCATTTTGACTTACTTGATTTAACTTTTCTGATAAATTTTGCTCTTTTTGAGAAGTTGTTTGCATAGTACTTTCTAAATCTTCAACCTTTCCTTTAACACTATTTACACTAGTAAATGTTTTTTCAAGCTCTTTTTGAGAAGATTTCGCTTTATCTACAGCACTATCAAGATAAGAGCTTAACACCATACCTTTTTCTCTTGTACTAGACACTATTATTGATTCTTGTTCAACATTTTTACCAACATCTGCTGCTGTTTTAGAAAGTTTTTCTGATATATCTGAATTTTCTGCACTTATC
>CAZIAJ010000008.1:0-19143 GCA_964537565.1 uncultured Sulfurospirillum sp. | reverse complement strand
ATATAGAGGTATACATTAGAACACCGCTATAATGGGCATTGTTTTTTTTCTTTATATAGTACGTTACTAAAACGTGGTTTTTTTTATCAAAAATAGATTTTATACCACTAAAGTAGTATATCTTAATCCATGACTTTTTGGTATTATTTTAATAGTTAATAATTTTAAAGGAGTCTCTTATGGCACAAGTAGGAATAATTGAACAAGTATCAGGTGTCGTCCAAGCAATAGCTTCAGATGGAAGTGTTAAAGTTTTGGTTATAGGTGATGTAGTAAATGAGGGTGATGTTATAAATACTATTGGACATGATAGTAGTGTAAAAATAAGTTTATTTAATGGAAAAGAGTTATCATTAGGTGCAGATGAAAGAAGTTTATTAGATAATTCTGTAGTGTCTAGTGAAGTAGCAGACAATGGTGATGTAACGGCAATTCAGCAAGCTCTTTTAGATGGAGGACAGTTACCAACAGAAGCACCAGCTGCAGGACCAGATACTCCTGAGAGTGCAGGAGGAATTACAGAAGCATATGTAGCACAAATGTCAAATGCTAGAGGAGATGTAAGCTCATACAATCTTGGAACTAAGGGAAGAGGGATTGATAACCTAGATGGAAATCAAAATAATCAAATAAATCATGAACCAATAGGGATTAATGATGTAGGTATAGCTGTAGAAGAAGGATCAGGAGGAGAGGGTCAATATGATGCTCCAGTTGTAGCAATAGGAAATGTTTTAAGTAATGATTTAGATGATGGATTACCAAATCCTGATGGTGATTTGGATGTATCAGATGTAATATCAAGTAATACAGAAAATGTAGCTGTTTTAGATGATGATGGAAACTATACACTTTTAGGTGAATTTGGAACACTAGTACTAAATGCAGAAACTGGTGCATATACTTATACAGTTGATAATGATAATACAACGGTAGATGAGTTAAATATAAGTGATACTTTAAGAGAAAACTTTACATATACTGTTACTGATGGTTTACTTGATAATACAGCAAATTTGACTATAACTATCAATGGTAGCAATGATGCTCCTATAGCTTTTGATGATAGAACTGGTGATGGACAAAGTGATGTTGGTTATTATGATATGAGTAGAGGTGAAGGTATAAGTACACAAGTAAATAGCATAGAAACTGCAGGTTTAGAAAGTGTACAAGTATTTAATCTTGATTCAAATGAGTTAAGTGGCCTTGATATGCTTTATGTTCAAAATCCTTATGGTGATACAACAGAATATCTTTCTCAAATAGATGCTATCTCACAAGCTGTTTCACATGGAATGACATTAATTATACACGATAGAGCTTTAACTGAAGTAAATGAAATTTTACCAGGTGATAATGTTTTTAATGTACATTATTTAAGTGGAGATGGTAGAGATATAGAGATAGTTGAAAATGATTTAGAAACTGGAGTTGGTGGAAATATAGATGATAGTTCATTAGATGGTGGAAATTATTCAAATCATGGTTATATTGATTTAGATAGTTTACCGGGGGGAGCAGAAGTTCTTATGACTGATGGTAATCCACTACATGTTGTTACTTTTTCTTATTCCTATGGCGAAGGTACAGTTGTTTACTCAACAATTCCATTAGATTATTATTTAAATGGTAGTGGACCTTCTGATGTTAATGTAAATATGAATATATATGCTGCTAATCTTTTAGAAGATTTAGCAGCTCAGTATGCTGAGTCAGTAGGGAATAATGCACAAGAAGAAGGAACATCTGGTGAAGAAGGTCTATATGATGCACCAGTAGCAGCAGAAGGAAATGTTTTAGGTAATGATACAGATGTAGATAATTCACATGATCAACTAAGCGTAACAGATGTAGATGGAATTACTATTACAACTACAGGGGATACTGTGATTTATGGTCTGTATGGAACACTAACTATGCATTCAGACGGTAGTTTCTTATATAGTACAAATGATACAAATACAGATGTAAATGCTTTAAATATAGGAGAAAAATTAAGTGAAGTTTTTACTTATACAGTAAGTGATAATGAAGAGTTTGGAGCAAAAACTGATACGGCAACTTTAACAATAACTATAGAAGGTGCAAATGATGCTCCAGTTATAAGCATAGATAATGGAGATTCTATAATAGGAACTATTATTGAAGATGCATCTCAACAAATAGAATCAGTATCAGGAACAATTTCATTTAATGATGTTGACATAAATGATTCTCATACTATAACACATGTTTTAAAAAGTGTTGACTATGATTCAAATAATAATAGCTTAGATACTGTATTTGATGCTACTTATAATGATTTAAATCCAGCACCAACTAGTATATTTGGAATAAATCCAACAGATTTATTTACTGCAAGTCAAGATGGTAGTGAACATCAATCTGGAGATATAAACTGGAATTTCACAGTACCAAATAGTATTTTGCAACCATTGGCTACTGGAGAAACGATTGATTTAGTGTATGCAATAACAGTAACTGATGCAAATGGAAAAACAGATGTACAAGATATAACAATAACAATAGAAGGCACAAATGACTCGGTGATTCTTTCTTCATCAGATGTAACAGGTTTAGTAACAGAAACAAGTACAATAAATAACTTAATAGATACAGGAGTAATAACATTTAATGATGTAGATTTGACAGATACACATACAGTAAGTGTATCAAATGTTTCTGATGATTCACTAGGAACATTGACTGCTACAGTATCAGAAGTTGAAAATTCAGATAATGGAACGCTAACATGGACATATACAGTTAATGATATTGATGTTCAGTATTTAGGATTTGAAGAGACAAAAGTAGAGACATTTGATGTTACTATTGATGATGGTCATGGCAGTACAAGTACTCAAACAGTTAGTGTTACCATAGTGGGAACAAATGATCAACCAGAAGTATCAAGTACAGTTACAACTGTTTCAGAAGAATCACTAGATGATACATCAGGTGAAGATAGTTTATTTAGTGGTCAATTAACTGTAACTGATGCAGATACTTCTGATACTTCTCATACTTTTACAGTAGAAGATAATAGTTATAGTATTAGTATATCAACTACTAATGCTGCTTTACTTGATATGTTAAGTGATTATGATACTCCTACAAATATAGAATCATTTGTTGAAGGATTAACAAATGGTGAGATAGATTTTAACTTTACTGATGTAGATTCAAATGATGTTATGGAATCAGCAAGTATAACTTTATCATCAACTTTAGTTGAAGCATTAATGAGAGTTGATTTAATAACGATAGAGTTAGATAGTGATGGTTCATATACTATTGCAAGTCCACTGTTCAATATGTTAGGTGCAAGTGATACTGCTTCAGTCTCATTTGATTATCGTGCTGATGACGGGCATGGAGTTGATAACAATTTACCAGATGAAAACTCTCTTAGTGAAGTAGCAACAGCAACTTTAGTAATAGAGGGTACAAATGATCAACCAGTTGCTCAAGATGTAACTAAAACAAAATGGGAAACACAATTAAAAGATAATCCAAGTGAAGATGCTTTATTTGAAGGAAATTTAGATGGAAGATATTATTTAGGCTCCGATGAAGATTTATTAGATAGTTTAACTATGAAGTATTTTGGTGTTGATGCAGATAATGACGGAAAAATAGATGTAACAACAATAAGTCCAGTACAAAATATAGATGGTATTACATCAGTTGTTGATCCAAGCCAGACAGTTGTAATTGTTAATGAAAATGGAAAATTTACAGTTACAAACCCAACATTTGATTCATTGGCAGTAGGAGAAGAAGCGACTGTAACATTTGAGTATTATATAAATGATGGCTCTGGAGTTGTAGTTGCAAATAATGATACAACAAATATACATGAAACACCTATTAGTGATACTAAAACAGTAACATTAACAATAAAAGGGACAAATGACCAACCAGTTGTAGAAAATGTAAATGTAGGAGAAATCTTAGTTTCTGAAAATTTTGAAACTGCAGTAACAGGTTGGAATAATAATTCAAATACAAATGCAGGAGAATTAACAAGCTTTTTAGGTAGGTTTGGTGGACCTTCTAGTTCTGTGGATGGTGACCAAGAAGTGTATAAAACATTTAACTTTGGATCTGAACATGCAGGAGAAACTGTATCTATAAATTTTGATATGTATAGAATAGACTCTTGGGATGCATTAGGTTACCAAGGTGAAGGTGAAGAACGATTTCAAGTTTTTATAAATGATTCATTAGTATCAAATGAACTTAATGGTAATTCAACAGATTATTCTATGACTTCAGATAATGAATTTACTGGATGGGGACCTGAACGTATAAATCACTATACAATTCAAGCACAAGTTGATGAAAATGGTAATATAAAATTAGGATTTGGCTCGACTTTACATCAAAGTATAGGTGATGAGTCATGGGGTATTGATAATTTAACAATTTCTAGTGGACAGATAATATATGAATCTATTGATGGTGATACAATATATAGTGATATATTACCGATGGTACAAGATGATGATACAAATGATACACATATTTATTCAATTGACTATAGTAGTATATCTGTAGATAACCAATCTATTACTGGACTACATATAACTCTTACAGACTCATCAACTGGTGCATATACAATGAATGGAGATTTTAATGCTCTTGCCTTAGGTGAAAGTGCAATAGTTACATTTCAATATAGAGTAGATGATCAGTCAACTAGACCTGGATTTGACGAATCTAGATATTCTGAGTATGAGACAGTAACACTTACCATCACAGGAACAAATGATGTACCAGTAATAGAAGATACTTCAGTAATAACAGCAATAGCAAAAGAAGCTGGCAATAATGATGACGGAACAATAGTAGATGGAACTATAGCAACAGGGCAAATGATATCAAGTGATGTAGATAATAACTCAATTGCAACATGGTCACACTCTGGTGGTGAAACATCTGATTATGGTAGTTTTACTATTGACTCATCAACAGGAATATGGACTTATACAGTAGATGTAACACCAGGCTCAGCAGCAGATAAACTAGAAGAAGGTGAAAGCTATAATGAAACATTTGAAGTAACTGTAACTGATGAGCATGGGGCTACAGATACAAAAGTAGTAACAGTAACAATCCAAGGTACTAATGACTCTCCTATAGCAATTCAAGACCATCAGATAACAGTAGTTTCAAAAGATTTCTTAGGTGATGGAGATCATACAAACCCTTGGAATACTGCAGGTGTAGAGATAGATGGTACAATCCACACTATAGGTGGAGATTTAAATCGTGGTATAGGTGTTTTCCAATTTGATGAAAATTGGAACTTATTAGAAAGTAAAGGTTTTGATACGTTTGATCCGTATGATAGTAGGCACACAGATGGATTAAATGATACAGAAGAGTTTGTAAACTATTTAAATAGTATCAACAATGATGCACAAATAGGTACAAGAATTGTAATTGCAACATCAGATGAATTTACAAATAAACTAAATTTTGAAGGTTTTGATGGATATGCTGCATTAAAATCTATAGGAGCAACACAAAGTGTTATAGATGATGCAGCTTTTAGGAGTTCTTATGCTTTAGTTGTAGAAAAAACTGATAGTGGTTGGAATGTTATCGCAGAAGATTATAAAGCAGATGGTGAAGTTAGGTTAGATTTAACCAATCAAACTACTGATGAAAATACAGCTATAACTATTGATGTTCTAGCAAATGACACTGATATAGATAATGGAGATAATCCAAGTACATTTAGTTTAGATTCTGTTAGTTTTGATTCAGGTGTTCCTCAAAATCCAACTGCTACAGTAAATATTGATGCAAATAATAAGTTAGTATTTGACCCTGGTTCAGATTTTGATTCATTAGCAATAGGTGAAAGTGCAATAGTTGTTGTTAACTATACCATGAGTGATGATAGTGGTGCTACGAGTAGTTCAACTGCTACTATTGTTGTAACAGGAACAAATGATGCTCCAATATTAGACTTATACACACAAACTGAGACAGCAATTTCATATGACTTGGAAACAGCAGGATATGATAATGTTATAGGTATATATACATTAGATAGTGATGGTAATCCTGAAAATCCAACTCTTATTTTGACAAATACAAATGATCAAAATTATAGACATCTTTTGAGTATACAAGATAGTGCTGAAAATATTAAATTTTTTATTGTTGCTGATGGAGAAGATACAGTTGATTTTGATAGTGCATCTAACTTAGCTTTTGTTACAGACAATAATGGAGATTGGAAAATAGCTGTAGATGGTAATACCATAAATAAGTATGTATATTTTTCAGATCCTAGTTTAAATCATGATGGAAAAGATCATTTTGATTTAGTTAACAATAATGATGGAACTTATCAATTAAATATTGAAGATTTACCAAATCTTGGAGATGAAGATTTTCAAGATGTTGTTCTTACATTGAGTGAAAAAGATATAACTGGTACAGGATATGAAACTACATTTGTAGAAGCAGCAAATAATGATTCTGGTACAGGTTCGGTCTCTATTGTAGGAAGAGGTGTAAGCATTACAGATGTAGATGATACAAATATACAAAGTGCAATTATTACTTTAACAAATGCAAAAGATGGGGATTTCTTAGAATATAACGGAACTACTTACAATGTTGTGGATACTAATGGAAATATAATTGTTTCTTTAGACTTTTCTGGTACATTATCTCAGTATCAATCAGCTTTAGCAAATGTAAAATTTGGTAGTACAAGTGAAAATCCTGATGAAACTGATAGAGTGATTGAAGTTACTGTAAACGATGGTAATGACAATAGTAATACTGCGACAACTATAGTACATGTAGATTCAATAAATGATAATCCAATAGCAACAGATGATATATTTAACGATGGTGCAAAAGCAGGTGTACAAGTAATTCATTTATATGATAAAGATGGCAATGATGTTTTAGAAGGTATAAATGATAGCTTATATACAACAAAAGATCATTATTATTTTGATCATAGCAGTATGGGTTATACAGGTTACAATTATATGGGAACATCAACTGATGGTGGTGTTAATGATCCAGATAATAATGATTGGTTTATATCTCATGGTATAAATATTGGAGATCTTAGAGGTGGAGTTATAGCTTTTTCAGATGGTACACAAGGTATTATAGATACAGCTTCAAATGGAATAGTAAGAGGTGATTATCATGAATCAGCTTATATATATTATAAAGCATATACTGACTTAGATACAGTAGCTTTAACAACTGATGAAGATAGCTCTGTTATTATTGATGTTCTTGCAAATGATGTTGATGTTGATGGAGATATAATTTCAATAAGTTCAATTACACCTCCAACTGATGAACAAGGTAATCCACTTGGAAATGTAGAAATTGAAGATGGAAAAATAAAATTTACTCCAAATGATCATTTTGACTCTTTACAGCAAGGTGAATTTGAAAATGTAAATATAGAGTACACGATAAGTGATGGTCATGGAGGAACGGATAGTGCAACGGCAACAGTTGTTATAACTGGTACAAATGACAATCCTGATGCAGTTGATGATGGAGTATTTACAACAAATGAAGATACTAGTTTAGTTATAGGAGTAGATAGTTTACTATCAAATGATAGTGATGTAGAAGATGATGCTATTACTATACAATCAGTGCAAAATTCAGAACATGGAACGGTAGAAATACAAAGAGGAATACTAATTAATCAAGATGGTGCTACAAATGAGGCACTTGTTTATGATAGTAGAGGTTCAGCAGAAGAGATACTAGGTGGAGCAACTAGTTTTGACATATCTATTAGTTTTCTTGCTGAAAATGGTTCAAATAGTATATTATCTTATGCTGCTGGATCTCAATATAGCAATGATGTGCTTTTATATTCAAATAATGATGGTACAAAAGTACAAGTGTGGATAAATGGAACTCAAAACTATGTAAATGTAGGTAGCAGTATAAATGATGGCAAACTACATGATATTAGACTGCAATGGCAAAGTATAGATGGAGAAGCAAAATTAAGTGTAGATGGTGATGTTAAAGAGACATTTATAATAGCACAAGGTGAAACAATTGCTGAAAATGGTGTATTAATGTTAGGTCAAGAACAAGATTCTATTGGGGGTAGTCTTGATTCTTCACAAGTTTTAAGTGGAGAGTATATAGATGCGGCTATTTCTGTAAATGGTACAGAGAAAGCTCATTGGCAGATGGATAATCTTGAGAATGGTATTACTGAAGATAGTGTAGGTGATTTTGATTTAACAGCAGTTGGTGATGTTAGTTTATTGGAGCAAGTAGTGTTTACTCCAGATGCAGATTATAGTGGTGATGCTAGTTTTGAATATACTATAAATGATAGTAATGGTGGAACTGATACAGCAACAGTATATCTAAATATTCAAGATACTATTGATATGTACGGTGGAAATAATTTGATTATTAATGGTAGTTTTGAAACTATGCCTACAGATACAGATTTTGCTTATTATAATAATGTAGAAGGTTGGAGTAATAATAGTTCTGGTGGAAAGATTGAAGTTTGGGATAAAGATTTTAAATCTGAATATCAACCTACAGATGGAGATAAATTAGTTGAACTTGATGTTGATAACAATAATGTAGATAATTTATCACAAACTATTAGTAGTTTAACAGAAGGTGATACTTATTTATTGAAATTTGATGCTTCAATGAGAACTTATGATGATTTTGATAATGAGTTTAAAGTTCTTTGGAATGGAGAAGAAATATCTACAATACATGAATCTGATATGCAAAGTGGCAATGGAAATTGGGAGACTTTTGGATTTGAAGTAACTGCTGGTAGTGGAGATAATATTCTTACATTTATTGAAACTTCAAATTCAGATGATAGTATGGGACCATTACTTGATAATATTCAATTATATGCTGAAATATCTAATCCAACACCAGTACAAGGCTTATTTGGTACTGATGGTTCAGATAACTTGGTATATGATAATGCAGATAATTATATTGATGGAAAAGATGGTGAAGATACACTTCAAATCAATACAGATACATTAGATTTATCAAATGTTCACAATATTGAAATTATAGAGTTGAGTGATAATGCAAAGCTTGGTGATGATGATTATGAATTAACAGCTAAAGATGTATTTGAAATGACTAATGAAAATCATAATCTTACTATTGCGGGTGATGGTGAAGTAGATTTATCAGCAGATTGGACTTTAGATGCTACTGATAATAGTATATATTCGGCAGTTTATAGTGGTGAAAATATAATATTACATATTGACGATACAAGTACTATTAATATAATATAAGTATTTATAACCCCTTTATATAAGAAAGGGGTTATTTTTTATTTTATAGTTCTATAGGGAACATGAACAAAACCATCCATAATAACTCTAGCACTTCTGCTCATACTAGCTTTTTTGATTTTGTTGTTTTTATCTATTATTGCACCTACTTTTAGAGTTCCTGATGGATGTCCAAAAGTTACAGTACTTTTTTCCCCACCACCACTAGCTAAATTTACCAATGTACCTTTTATACAAGCAGCACAGCCTATCGCAACTGAAGCAGTTCCCATCATAGCGTGATGAAGTTGACCCATTGAAAGAGCTCTAACATTTAAATCAATCTCATCTGTTGTTATCTTTTTGCCACTTGAAGAAGTATAAGTTTTTGCGGGTGAAATAAAAGCTATTTTGGGTGTATGAGCTCTTGTTTCAGCCTCTTTTATATCAGAGATTAAGCCCATTTTGATTGCTCCATAGGCTCTAATAAGTTCAAATTTTTTGAGGGCATCTTTATCTAAATTGATATCCTCTTGAAGTTCACAACCACTATATCCTAAATCTTTTGCATTTAAAAATATAGTAGGGATTCCTGCACTTATCATTGTAGCTTTAAACAAGCCTACATTTGGTACTTCTAAATTATCTATTAAGTTGCCTGTTGGAAATAGCTTTTCACGTGGATCAACTGGTTCTAAGAATTCCAAACCAATTTCAGCAGCTCCAAACGCAACACCATCTATTTTATAATCACCTAGCTCTTGAACTTCACCATTTTTCATAGGTACATAACAAAGTATAGTTTTTTTAATATTAGCTTGCCAAATTTTAACAAGCTGTATACCATTATCTATAAGATTATCAACATAACCACTTTTGATTGCAAATGGACCAACAGCAGAACTTAAGTTACCACAGTTTCCACTCCAATCTATAAAAGGTTTATCAATAGATACTTGTCCAAAATAGTAGTTTATATCATAATCTGTTTGTTTACTTTTTTCAATTAAAACAGTTTTGCTTGTACTTGAAGTCGCTCCACCCATACCATCTATCTGCTTTGCATAAGGATCAGGTGAACCAACCACTCTTAAAAGTAGTTTGTCTCTTTCTTCACCTGCACATTGAGCCTCTTTTGGTAAGTCTTCTATACGAAAAAAAGTTCCTTTACTTGTTCCTCCACGCATGTATGTTGCAGGTATTTTTATCTGCTTCACTTCTGTCCCTTTGCTATAAAATCTTTTGCAAATTTTTGTAGAATTCCACCAGCATTGTATACTTCTAATTCTGCTGTTGTATCTAATCTACATGTAGCAGGAATTTTCAATATTTCACCATTTAGCCGTTTCATTATAATAATAAGCTCACCTCTAGCTTCAATTTTACCTTCTATATCATAAGTTTCACTTCCATCTATGCCATAAGTCTCTCTTGTATCACCATCTTTGAACTGCAACGGTAAAATACCCATTCCAACAAGATTTGTTCTATGAATCCTCTCAATACTCTCAGCTATAAGAACTTCAACACCTGCGAGTCTAACTCCTTTAGCTGCCCAATCACGAGAGCTTCCTTGACCATAATTTGTACCAGCTATGATTATAAGTGGCTGTTTTCTTTTAGTGTAAGTCTCAATAGCTTCCCACATACGAGTTACTTTAGCCTCTGGCATTATCTTAGTTAATGAACCTTGTTTTATATTACCATTTTTATCTCTAACCATTTCATTGAAGAGTTTAGGATTTGCAAAAGTTGCACGAAGTGCTGTGTTGTGGTCACCTCTATGAGTTGCATAAGAGTTTAAATCCTCAATAGGAAGCCCTTTTTTTATGCAGTACTCACCAGATGCGCTTGTAGGCAATATTGCATTTGATGGAGAGAGATGGTCAGTTGTTATGTTATCACCAAATACACCTAATGGCCTTAAATTTTTAAGAGCAGGTTTACCCATATACTTATCTTCCCAATAAGGTGGTTTGTTGATGTATGTACTATTTGTATTCCAGTTATAAAATGGAGATATTTTTATATTATTAAGTGCACTTTTTGTAAACATTGGTTCATATATTGCATTGAACATCTCAGGTTTAACAGAATCTTTAACAACCTCGTCTATCTCTTTATCACTTGGCCATATATCTTTCAATGTTATTTCATTGCCAGCTTTATCAATTCCAAGTGAATCTTTTTCAATATCAAAGCGAATAGTTCCAGCTAAGGCATAAGCTATGACAAGAGGAGGAGAGGCCAAAAATGCTTCTTTTACATAAGGGTGGATTCTTCCATCAAAGTTTCTATTTCCTGAAAGTACAGCTGTTGTGTATATATCATTGTCTATCGCTTCAGCTTGGATTTTTGGGTCTAATGCTCCACTCATACCGTTACAAGTTGTACAAGCAAAACCAACAATTCCAAAACCTAAGTTTTCTAGTTCACCTAGAAGATTAGCCTCTTTTAGGTACTCTTCAACTACTTTAGAACCTGGAGCTAAAGAGGATTTTACCCATGATTTTCTTTTTAATCCTAGCTTATTTGCCTTTTTTGCAAGCAGGCCAGCAGCAACAACATTTCTTGGATTACTGGTGTTAGTACAACTAGTAATAGCAGCAATTAATACAGCACCATCAGGCATCTTATCGCCATTACTCACAAAATCTTTTATAAGGCCCTCTTTTTTAAGAGTATTTGTAGGTACAAGTTTGTGAGGTTTTGAAGGTCCTGCTAGACTTCTTGTCACTTTAGATAAATCAAAAGTAAGTTCTCGTATATACTTAGCATTTTTTAAAGAGTTGCCCCATAAGCCATTGGCTTTGGCATATGCTTCAACTAGTTTAATTTGTTTTGGCTCACGCCCTGTAAGAGTTAAGTACTCTAGTGTTTGAGAATCTACACTGAACATAGCAGCACTCGCACCATACTCAGGTGTCATATTTGAGATTGTAGCTCTATCACCTAAAGTAAGGTATTTTAATCCCTCTCCATAAAATTCTAAAAAAGATGAGATAACTTTTTGTTCTCTTAGAAAACTGGTCATAGCCAATGCTATATCGGTTGCGGTGATACCTTCGATTCTTTTTCCGATGATATTTACTCCAACTATCTCAGGAACTCTCATAAAAGAGGGATTACCAAGCATAACATTTTCAGCTTCAAGCCCACCAACTCCAATGGCAATTACTCCAAGTGCATCAACATGAGGAGTATGACTATCAGTTCCAACTAAAGTATCAGGATAAGCAATTCCATTTTCATTATGAATAACAGGTGACATTTTTTCTAAATTTATTTGGTGCATTATTCCATTGCCAGGAGGTATAACATCTACATTATCAAATGCCTCTTTAGTCCAATTTATAAAGTGAAACCTATCTGCATTTCTTCTATCTTCTATATCTCTGTTTTTACTAAAAGCTTCAGGATCAAATCCTCCACACTCTACAGCTAAAGAGTGGTCAACTATAAGTTGAGTAGGAACTACTGGATTTACTTTTGTAGGGTCTCCTCCTTCTTTAGAGATTGCTTCACGCAAACCTGCAAGGTCAACCAAGGCTGTAAGCCCAAGTATATCATGTGTCACAACACGACTAGGATACCAAGGAAAGTCTTTATCAGCTCTTTTTTCTATAAGTTGTATAAGTGAGTCTTTTAAGTTTTCACTAGGACACTTTCTTAAAAGATTTTCAGCTAAGACTCGTGAAGTATAATTCATCTTTTCAAATGAACCAGATTCAATTTCATCAACAGCCATTTTTACATTATAAAAGCTAGTATCAAAGTCTTCTAACTTTTGAAGATACCTTTTATTGTCCATAATTAATCTCTCTCATCAAGTAGAGTAAATTTCAAATTATGAGGACCAACATATTGAGCTGAAGGACGGATAATCTTACCATCTTCACGTTGTTCTATTACGTGAGCTCCCCAACCAGTTGTACGAGATATAACAAATAAAGGTGTAAACATATCAGTTGGAACTCCCATTTGATTATATGAAGCAGCAGAAAACCAGTCAAGATTTGGAAACATTTTCTTAGTTTCCCACATTATAGACTCAATACGCTCTGCAATATCATACATAAGCGTGTTATTGTTTTCTTGTGAGAGTTCTTTAGCTACTTTTTTTATAACTATATTTCTAGGATCACTTGTAGTATAAACAGGGTGACCAAAGCCTATGATAATCTCTTTTTTGCTCATTCTATCTTTTATATCTTTTTCAGCCTCATCAGCTGAGCAATAACGCTCTTGTATTCTAAAGGCTGCTTCATTTGCCCCTCCATGTTTTGGACCTCTTAAAGCTCCAATAGCTCCTGTGATAGCAGAGTGCATATCAGAACTTGTTCCTGCAATTACACGAGCTGTAAATGTTGAAGCATTAAATTCATGCTCTGCGTAAAGGATTAACGATATATGCATAGCTCTTACCCATGATTTTTTTGGTTTTTTGCCATGAAGAAGATGTAAAAAATGTTCGGCAATAGTGTCATCATCTGTTTGAAGTTCTATTTTTTTATTATTGTGAGTATAGTGATACCAATAGAGTAAAATAGAGCCAAAAGAGGCTATAAGTTTATCTACAATATCTTGTGCTTTATCTTTTGGGTGAGATTCACCTTCTGGTTCAATACAACCTAAAGCTGAACAACCTGTTCTCATTACGTCCATTGGGTGAGTAGATTTTGGTAGTTGTTCTAGAATAGTTTTAACTGCATCTGGTATATTTCTATATCCTTGTAGTTTGGTTTTATATGTATTTAGTTCAGTTTTATTTGGTAATTTTTCATGAACTATTAAGTAAGCTATCTCTTCAAACTCTGCTTTAGTAGCAAACTCTAAAATGTCATAACCACGGTAGTGTAAATCATTCCCTGTAAGACCAACTGTACAGATAGCAGTATTACCCGCTGCTGTACCTGAAAGTGCTACTGATTTTTTTGGTTTAAAACTCATTTTTTATCCTTTGAAAAAAGTGCATCTAGTTTATCTTCATACGAGTGATAATCTAACATATCGTATAACTCCATTCTTGTTTGCATGATGTCAAGTGTAGAGCTTTGTGTACCCTCGTTTAAGATGGACTCAAAAACATTAAGTGCCGCTTTATTCATAGCACGAAAGCCAGAGAGTGGATAAAGAACCATACTAATTCCAACACTTGCCAATTCATCAACCGTAAACATAGGAGTTGCACCAAACTCTGTAATATTTGCTAAAACTGGTACTTTTATCTCATTTGTAAAGTCTTCATACTCTTTTAGAGTATGGATTGCCTCCGCAAATATCATATCAGCTCCAGCTTCTACATAAGCATGAGCACGTTTTAGAGCTGCTGCTTGTCCTTCACTAGCATGTGCATCAGTCCTAGCCATGATGACAAAATCTTGGTCAGTTTTTGCATCAACTGCTGCTCGGATTCTGTCACTCATCTCTTCAATACTTACAAGCTCTTTGTTTGGTCTATGACCACATCTCTTTTGAGCAACTTGGTCTTCTATATGACACCCTGCAGCTCCTGCTTTTGTCATTTCTCTTACAGTACGAGCTATGTTAAAAGCTCCACCCCAACCAGTATCGGCATCAACTAAAAGTGGCAAATCAGATTTTCCTGTAATTCGTCTTATATCTATGCAAACATCTTCGAGCATAGTCATACCAAGATCAGGTAAACCATAACTAGCATTTGCAACTCCTGCACCTGAAAGGTAGAGTGCTTTTGCTCCAGCACGTTCAGCTTGGATAGCACTATAAGCGTTTATAACACCTAAAATTTGTAAAGGTGATTGCTCTTTTAGAGCTTCTCTAAATTTTTTTCCTGCACTTTGTATCATAACAATTCCTTCTTTTTTGGGTAACCCAATACTTTTATCGCTTCTTCTATCTCTGGTAATACTGTTTCATCTTCTATAGTTGAAGGCATATTCCACTTTTTTCCATCTGCCATGCTACGCATAGTACCCCTTAGTATCTTTCCACTTCTTGTTTTTGGAAGTCTATCTACAACTGTTGCTATTCTAAAACTTGCAACTGCTCCTATCTCATCACGAACAAGTTGAACTATACCTTCTGCAAGTGAAGTTGGATCTCTTTCGATACCCTCTTTAAGTACTACAAATCCCATAGGAACTTCGCCTTTTAGCTCATCATCAACTCCTATTACTGCACACTCTGCAACATCAGGATGTTTTGCAACTACTTCTTCCATCTCTCCTGTCGAAAGACGATGACCTGCTACATTTATAACACCATCCATACGACCCATAACCCAAACATAACCATCTTTATCTATATATCCTGAGTCACCAGTTAGGTAATATCCATCATAAAAGTTCAAATATGAACGTTTGTATCGTATATCATCTTCCCAAATCCCCATTAAACAGCTTGGTGGAAGAGGAAGTTTTATAACTAAGTTTCCAAGTTTTCCAGCTTTACACTGTTTACCATCAGCATCTAAAACTTGTAGGTTAAATCCTGGCATTGGTTTAGTTGGACTTCCTGCTTTTACTTTCATAGGATCTAGTCCTACTGGATTTGCTGCAATTGCCCAGCCAGTTTCTGTCTGCCACCAGTGGTCAATAACATCTTTACCAGTTATTTTTTCAGTCCACTCCAACGTAGGTGAGTCACATCTTTCTCCTGCCATAAAGATATTTTTTAAAGAACTTAAATCATGTTTTTTTGCCCATTTACCCTCAGAATCTTCTTTTCTAATAGCTCTAAAAGCAGTAGGTGCTGAAAATAGAACATTTACTTTATACTCTTCACAAACTCTCCAAAATGCACCTGGATTTGGAGTGCGAACAGGTTTGCCTTCATAAACTATAGTGGTACAACCATTCATAAGTGGTGCATAAACTATATAAGAGTGTCCAACAACCCAACCAACATCACTTGCTGCCCAAAATACATCTCCTGGTTTTGCATTATATACATTATCCATAGACCATTTCATAGCTACAGAGTGTCCACCGTTGCTTCTAATTACACCTTTTGGTTTACCAGTTGTTCCTGAAGTATAAAGTATATAAAGAGGGTCAACAGCATCTAGAGGAACACAATCAACAGGGTTTGTCTTCTCTTCTTCTTCAGCCCAGTCAACATCTCTCCAAGGAAGCATATTTGCTCTCTCTTGTGCTCTTTGATATATAAAACATGTTGTAGGTTTATGGCTTGATTTTTTTATAGCTTCATCAAGTAGTGGTTTGTAGTGAATTACACGACTAACCTCTATACCACAACTTGCACTCATAATTACTCTTGGTTTTGCATCTTCGATACGAGTTGCAAGTTCATGTGCAGCAAAGCCTCCAAAAACAACAGAATGTATGGCTCCTATTCTTGCACAAGCTAGCATCGCAATGACTGCTTCAGGTATCATAGGCATATATATAACTACTCTATCACCTTTTATGACACCTTTATTTACAAGCATACCAGCTGTTTTTGCTACACGGTCACGAAGTTCTTTATAAGTATAAGCTTTTTTAGTATCTGTGACAGGAGAATCATATATAAGTGCAGCTTGATTGCCACGTCCATGGTCTACATGTAAGTCTAAAGCATTGTAACAAGTATTCATACAACCACCAACAAACCAGCGATAGTGTCCATCTACAACATCTAAAACTTTGTCCCATTGATGATACCAATGAACTTTAGTTGCTGCCTCTGCCCAAAACTTTTCAGGGTCCTTGATAGACTCTGCGTAAACTTTATCATATATTGCACTCATGTAAATCTCCTTGTATATATATTTATATATAGTATACACTTTAGTGAAAAAATATGGTGGTACAAAAGTGATATTTAAGTTACAATTTTTGTACAATTTGTTTTTTATGTACAATAATTGTACAATATAGTCATGAAAACCATTGAAAAGATAATCGCAATATTTAAACGCTCAGAACTAAGCATATCAAAGTTTGCTACTATTATTGGAAAAGATAGAAGAACTGTTACTTCTTGGATAGATAGAGTTGTAGACAAAGACCCCAGTGATGATGTACTAGAAAAAATATCTTCATTTTTTAGATATCCTAGTGCTATTTGGGATGAAGAGTGTAAGAATAGTGATTTTTTAGAGTTAATTTCAAAAGTCCCTAAAGAGGAAGTAAAGATTATAGATGAGGGTTATCTTGGTGGATTAAAATATATTTTAGAACATGAAGATAAAGAACGTTTTGTAATCCATGCTCAATTTCCTGGTCCTATGTATCGTGATACTACTGTTCCTAGGGTATATAGAACAAAAAGTAGTTTAGAAATAGAGAGTTTTAAAAAAGAGCGAACTACTAGGATGCTTTCGTACTCTTTTGAAACTACAGAGTGGTATAGTATAAAATCTTTATTAAGTTTTTGTTTTTCTGAGATAGGTAATTTTTATACTAAGGAGCAGAAATTACAGATTCTTAATTTAATGATAGATAATTTTCATCAAAATTTCAATAAACGTCTGTACCTTTTTGATTCACATTCAAGAAAGATTTATGGATTAGATACAACATATACATCTATAAACATTAAAAATGGTGTTATGTTTTTTAAAGCACCATTAGAATCAGTTTTTATAGAAGTAAAAAACAAAAAACTTATAGAGAGAATTCATAAACATTTTACATTTGGAAGTGAAGCTCCAACACATGTAAACCCAAATGATGCAACTTTAATTTTAAAGATTTTAAAAAATTCTGTTGAGCTTGAGTTGGGGTTAATAGAGGCTTATGAAGATATAAATCGTAAAACATTTTATGCAGGTTTGTTTAAAAATAATATAAGCCTCTCTTTACAAGAGCGGCTTTCATCTCCAAAAGATGGACAAAAAATAAATTAGGAATATTATGACAGTATTAGCAAAAAAATTTTCATTTTATGGAGCTATTTTTATGGCTCTATCTGTAGGACTTGGTGCATTTGGTGCTCATGGATTAAAAGATATAGTAACTAAAGAGATGTTAGTTATTTTTCATACAGGGGTTGAGTACCAGTTTTATCATGCACTAGGACTATTTTGTGTTGCTTTTGTGGCTCATTTTAGTAAATCAAAACAGATAAAAATTGCTGGTTATAGTATGATATTTGGTATATTGGTTTTTTCTGGTAGCCTTTATGCTATTACATTTACGGGGATTAAATTATTAGGAGCTATAACGCCTATAGGAGGAGTAGCGTTTATTTTATCTTGGGTATTGTTAGCACTTGCTATAAAGAAGCTTTGATTAAGTGATGTTATTTTTTGGGATTATCATTATTAAAAATTCTAAATGGTGTTTCTAATGTCCTTTTTATGATACCTAAAGGTGATAGTGCTGTATCTTGAATAATATTAGTTGTTATTATTGGGTTTTCAATAGTCCCTTTTATTTTTACTTGTGTATACATTTTTCCATCTTTTCCTAGAAAAATGTAATTCATTATAGGTATATTGTTAACTATTGAGCTCAAATTTTTAAAAACACTTATTTGAAGATTTATATCTAGTTCATCTGTTTTTAAATTTATAGTTCCTAAGCCAGTTATATCAGCACTTTTACCATCTATATTTAACTTATCTATAGTGAGTATATCATCGACTCTTGTAAAGTCAAAAAAAGCATCTATTATTTCATATCCATCTTCATTAAAACCTGGGTTTTTTAATGTCATAAGAGAAGGTATGGTATGTATAAATGCCATTAAGTTGTTGTAAAATGACATTCCTTTTATAGTTGTATTATTTGCCGTAAAAGTTCCACTAAAATTTTTACTGTTATTTCCATCTATATGGAGAGCAAAAGAACCATTTTCAAACACTTTTTTATCTAAAATAGTATTTACAAACATATCTGTAAGATTTTCACTACTTAGA
>CAZIAJ010000007.1:8542-22815 GCA_964537565.1 uncultured Sulfurospirillum sp. | reverse complement strand
AGTTAATAGATATTCAAATTAATATATATTAACTCCTAAAAATATTCGATATTTTCCAAATCCAACTCTTAACATCAGATATAGTTTTTTACAGTTATTATTAAGCTATTGGCATTGCAAATTTTTGAGTTATCAGCTCACCTTCATCATTGATATAAAGATAATATAAAAAGTCTTTTTTTACACTGAGCCCAGCAAGATACCGAAGAGCTAAATTTGCTTGAAGTGAGGCTATGTGCATTACGATAGGAGCTGCAATTCCAGCTGGAGTCTTCTTTTTCACTTTAAATGCACTAAAATCACTCTTTTCAAAAAAGCAAACTTGTCCATTAAAAGCTTCTACAGAACCATATATCCATGGAGTACTTGTCTGTTTTGCATATTTATCTATATCAGCACGAACAAGAAGATTATCAGTTCCATCTATAATCAAATCTACTTTTATATCTTTTTTACTAAACTCTTCAAAACTATTTACATGTACGGTAGTTTTTACAAATGGGCATCTATCTTCAACAAGTTTACCCACTATGTCAGACTTAAACTTACCCTCATCACCTACTTTAAAAGCAATTTGACGGTGTATGTTATGAACACTAACTTCATCAAAATCTACTAAGTGTATATGACCAATTCCTGTTCCACCAAGCCCGATTGCCAAAGAGCTTCCAAGCCCTCCACAACCTATAATAACAATCGTTTTATCTTGCAAAGATTTTTGTGTACCTTCACCCCAAAGTTGCACTTGCCTATGAAAATAAGTCATCATTTTAATGTCTCCTTTTTACTGAGTAAAACACAGCAAAAATTCCTATCACCAAAGCTTATGCTTTGCATAGAGTTTCTCATAATATATCCCTTTTGCTCAACGCTTTTTTCCAGCCCCAACTCTTTCTTGCTTCACTCACTTCATCTTTACAAATTTCAACTATGAGTATCTCTTCATGACTTCCAAGAGTAAGTTCTACTTCACCCCATGGATTTACTAAATTACTATGTCCATAAAATTTCCACTCTTCATCGCCATCTTTATAAGCTCCAACACGATTTGAACGCAAAATATAGACACTATTTGTAAAAGCTCTCATTTTTAGTAACTCTATCCAACGAGCAGATGAATCAAAAGTTGATGCTGATGGGCATAATAATACATCAATCTGCTTCTTCATAACTTGACCAAAAACAATATCAAAATGTAATTCAAAGCCATTAATAACTCCAAACTTTACTCCATCTATACTAAATGAGGGAAGATTAAACCCACCTATCTCGTTATCAAAAAACTTCTCTTCATTCCAGTGTTTATAGTTTATAAGAAATTGTTGATCATAGTAAGAGACAGATTTTGCAGTTATCTTTGCAGTTGATTTATAAAGTGATTTTCCCTTTACATGTACAATAGGAGCTACTACACTAATCTCATATTTTGCACATAACTCTTTTAGTGCTGTAATCTTATGGTTAGATTGCTCTTTAATCATACTAACAGGAGTAGTTTCAAGCTCTTTAAAAAAACTATTTAAAGCATACTCACTAAGCAACATAAGATTTACATCTTTTTTCTTACAAATACGAAAATAATAATCCAATTTTGAGCTACTCATAGGTAAAGTTGATAGCTGAAGAGCAGCTATTTTCATTTAACTATCTCCTTTTTACTGAGCAAAGCCCAATAAAAATTCCTCGCACTGAAGCACGAAACAAGTTTCTGCATTATTTTTGCTCCTGCAAAGCTGTATACTCTAGCTTTGCATCTTCTATCATCTTTGTTGCATCTTGTAAAAGTTTTAAACCATCTTTATATTTTTTCATTCCATCTGCTAAAGAAATCTCTGGATTACTCAACTCTTCTAAAACTTTTTTAGCATCTTCTAATTTTTTTTCAAATGACATTATTTCTCCGTTTAATAAACTATAGTGTTAACTACGCAAAGCTTTTTCTATATAAAAACCAAACTTATCATACTCAATCAAAAAAGCATCATGCCCATAGTTACTATCTATGCAAACATAATCTACTTCATTGCCTCGTCCTAAGTCTACCAATGTATCTCTTATCTCTTCCATCTCACGAGGACGAAAAAGCTTGTCTTCTTTAAAAGCTATCAATGTCAATTTTGATTTTATATGATGAAGTGAATGCTCTAAAGAATCATAGTTTCTTGTTGCATCAAAAATATTCATCGCTTTTATAATGTATAAGTAGCTAAGAGGGTCAAAACGCTTTGCAAAACTGTGACCATTGTACTGCATATATCTTTCTACTTCAAATCTACCAAAAAGCTCATAAAGTCCATCTGTTGCCACATAATTTCTACCAAATTTACTATCCATTGAATGAGGTGAAAGAAAACTTATATGTCCTGCCATACGTCCAACTGCAAAACCAAATAATCCATCTTCTTTAAAATCATCTTTTTCATAATACCCATTCTTAAATCTTGGGTCATTTACGATACCTTCCATAGCCAATCGATTAAATGCAATTGCCCAAGCTTGTGTAGCATAAGTTGAAGCTAAACAGATAACTCTATCAGTAAACTTTGGATACTCTATTGCAACACAAAGAGCCTGCATACCCCCCATAGATCCACCTATAATAGCATAAGCTTTTTCTATTCCAAGTCTTTCAAAAAGTTTCATTTGAGACGAAACCATATCGCTTATAGTAATAACTGGAAATTTCAACCGCAAAGGGTCATCTCCACTCATGGGCCCAGATGAGCCAAAACAACTTCCTAGAACATTAACACAGATTACAAAATATTTATTTGTATCAACTATTTTTCCATCACCTATAAGAGGATTCCACCAACCTGATTTTTTATCACCCTCATAACGACCAGCAACATGATGACTACCTGTTAAAGCATGAAACACTACAATAGCATTTGATCTATCTTCATTCAACTCACCATATGTTTCATACGCAAGTTTAAATGAGTCGAGTATACGACCACTCTCAAGATAGAGTGGTTCATCAAAATACTCTATTGCAGTATTTATTGTCATTAGTTTACTCTATAATTTGGTGCTTCATGTGTAATGATAACGTCATGAACATGACTCTCTTTAAGTCCTGCACTCGTTATCTCAACAAATTCAGCTTTTTCCTGATAATCCAATATGTTTTCTGCGCCAACATATCCCATAGAACTTCTTAAGCCTCCAAGAAGTTGATGTATAACATCTTTTACACCACCAACATAAGGAACACGCCCTTCAATACCCTCAGGTACTAATTTATCAGCAGCAGTTCCTTCTTGAAAATATCTATCAGTGCTACCTTTTGTCATAGCCCCAATACTCCCCATACCACGATAAGTTTTAAATTGGCGTCCTTGATATGTTATAAGCTCACCAGGACTCTCTTTAGTTCCAGCAAGCAAACTTCCAATCATAACACAACTAGCACCAACTGCAAGAGCTTTTGAAACATCTCCAGAGTATTTTATACCTCCATCAGCAGTAACAGGAACACCATGTTTTTTCCCTACTTCAACACACTCTTCGATAGCACTTATCTGAGGAACACCTACACCAGCAACTATTCTTGTTGTACAAATACTACCTGGTCCAATCCCTACTTTTACTCCATCAGCTCCAACTTCAATAAGTGCAAGAGCAGCCTCTTTTGTTGCGATATTACCTGCAACTACATCAACATCTAAACTCTCTTTTATCTTCTTTACAGTATCCATAATACCTTTTGAGTGTCCATGAGCAGAGTCTAAAACAAGAACATCGACTCCAGCTTGTACAAGTGCTTCTGCACGATCAAGTTGTCCAACACCTATAGCAGCTCCAACTCTTAAACGACCGAAGTCATCTTTATTTGCATTTGGATACTCAACACGTTTTTTCAAATCTTTTATTGTTATCAGACCTTCAAGTTGATTGTTCTCTCCAACTACTGGAAGTTTTTCTACTTTATTTGTTCTAAAAATTGCTTCTGCTTCATCTAAAGTTGTACCTTTTTTAACAGTTATAAGAGGCATAACAGTCATAGCTTGAGCCACTTTTTTCTTAAAATCAGTCTCAAATCTCAAGTCTCTATTTGTTAAAATTCCTATAAGTGTATTTCTTTCATCTACGACAGGAACACCTGAGATTCTATACTCACTCATTAATCCAAGAGCTTCTTCTATAGTTGCATTTGCTAAAACTGAAATAGGATCAATAATAATTCCACTCTCACTTTTTTTAACACGTCTTATCTCTCTTGCTTGTGCTTCTATGTTCATATTTTTATGTATAATTCCAAGACCACCAAGCCTTGCCATCATGATTGCAGCTCTATGCTCTGTTACTGTATCCATAGCAGCTGAGACTAAAGGGGCATTTAGAGATACATTTTTACTAAATTTACTTTTTATATCTACTTCACGAGGAAGTATCTCAGAGTACTTTGGCACCAATAATATATCTTCAAATGTTAACGCTTTTTTTCTAATTTTCATACCAATTCCCCTTAATTTTTTAATATTTTTTCTAAACTCATAGCACCATCAAATAACACCTGCTCACCATATGCTTGTGCTATAAACTGAGCACCTATAGGCATATCTTTACTATCTTTTCCAATAGGTACTGAGATAGCAGGAAGTCCTGCAAGGTTGACACTAATAGTATATATATCTTGTAAATACATTTCAAGTGGATCACTTTTGCTACCAAATTTAAATGCACTAGTTGGAGTTACTGGAGCAAAAATTAAATCAGCTTTATTTAAAATCTTCTCAAACTCTGATTTTATAAAGTGTCTTGCTTTTTGAGCTTTAATATAATATGCATCATAATAGCCACTACTCAATACAAAAGTTCCAAGTAAAATTCTTCTTTTTACCTCATCTGCAAAACCCTCACTTCTTGTTTTAAAATACATATCTTTTAGATTCTCAGCTTCTGCACGATTACCATATCGTACTCCATCATAACGACTAAAGTTTGCACTAGCTTCTGCTGCTGCAATTACATAATAAGCAGCGATATCATACTTTGAGTTTGTTAGGTTTTTGTAAATTATCTTATGTCCAGCATCTTCAAGAGCTTTAATAGCCTCTTTTGTAACTTTTTTTATATCTTCATCAGCCTCTTCTAAATAGTTTTCTATAACAGCTATTGTAAGTTTTCTCTCACTATCAAGTTTATCACTTACTGTTTCATGTGCCTCATTTGCACTTGTTGAATCTAATGTTTCATGTCCTGCAATGATGTCATACAAAATTGCAGCATCTTCTACATTTTGAGTGATTGGACCAATCTGATCAAGTGAACTTGAGTATGAAGCGAGTCCATAACGACTCACTTTCCCATAAGTTGGCTTCATTCCAACACAACCACAAAAAGCAGCAGGTTGGCGTATACTACCACCTGTATCACTTCCTAAAGCAGCAATTGCAATTCCTGCAGCAACTGCTGCTGCACTACCACCACTACTTCCTCCAGGTACACAAGAAGTATTGTGAGGATTTAAAGTTTTACCATAATATGAGCTTTCAGTGGAACTTCCCATAGCAAACTCATCCATATTTGCTCTACCAAATGGTGCTAATCCATGAGAAAGCATATTTTCAATGACAGTTGCATTGTATGGTGCGATGTAACCTTGAAGTATATTTGATCCACTCGTTACACTCCAACCATCTACTTGGATATTGTCTTTTATAGCGATTGGTATGCCTTCTCCAAGCTCTGATATTTCTGAATTTTGAAGTTGTTCTACATAAGCACCAATCTCTTTTTTTTCTTTTATCTTTTTCTTTAAATCTTCTCTTAATGCTTTTATTTCATCTTTGTTTAGCTTTAAAGCCTCTTTTAAAGTCACCATTTACTGTACCTTTTTCAATTTTACTAAAACTATACTTATTATAGATAGCGCAACTATCACTCCTATAGTTGTAAGTATAAAACTCATACTAACTGGCTCGGAAAGACTAGGCATTTATAACCTCATCACATCTTTTACAAAGTCCATCTTCTTTATCTGCTTTAAACTTCCAACATCTTGGACATTTATGAGCAGTAGCTTTTACAATTTTAAATTTGTCTTCACCAATCTCAAAGCTTCCCATCTCTTCCCCACTTGCATTTCGTACAACCGAACTACATGTAAACCAATCTTCTATATCAGTTGAGTCCATATCTAGTACTATTTTTGAAGTAGTTACTAAATCAAGCTCTAAAGTAGATTTGATAATTTTCTCTTTTTTCATACCATCTATTATCTCAAAAAACTTCTCTCTTGCTTCCATCATATACATAGCATCGAACTCTACTTCAACTTTATCCATACTCTCATATGTCATATCAAAAACATCATCTAAACCTTCTTTTATAATTTTTGGAGCATATTCTAAAATCTCATCAACTGTATAAGTTAAAGTTGGAGCGATAAGTGCTAAAAGTCTTTTTGTTATAAGTGCTGTTGCACTTTGTGCAGAGAGTCTTATGTCTTCATTTTTACCATTACAATAGAGTCTATCTTTAGAAATATCTAAATATATTCCACTAAGCTCTACAGTTATAAAGTGACTTAAAGTTGAAAAGCCTTTAGAGAAATCATAATCTCTAAAGTTTTTCTCTACCTCATCAAATACTTTTTTAGAGTGATTTAGTATCCATCTATCTAACACTCCCATTTTCTCATATGGAAGTATCTCTTCAAGTCCTTCACAATTCGCAAGTAAAAATCTACATGTATTTCTGATTTTTCTATACTGCTCGCTTACTTGCTTCAAAATTCCATCACTTATTTTCAAGTCAGTTGTATACTCACTAACAGCTACCCAAAGACGAAGTATCTCTACTCCATACTGTTTAGATATCTTCTCAGGAGCGATTACATTACCTTTAGATTTACTCATCTTTTCACCCTTGGCATCAACAGTAAATCCATGAGTTAATACTTTCTCATATGGAGCAATTCCACGAGCTGCAGTTGAAACTAAAAGTGAGCTTTGAAACCAACCACGATGTTGATCACTACCCTCAAGATACATACTAGCAGGATATGATCCACTATCATATTCACGTGATTCTAAAACTGCCTTCCATGTACTACCACTATCAAACCACACATCTAAGATATCCATTACTTTTTCAAGATTTTCAGGGTTATATCCACTTCCTGGATAGAGCAAATCTTTTATATCCATACTCCACCAAGCATCAGCACCACGCTGTTCAAAAATCATTGCTACATAGTTTAATACTTTCTCATCAAAAATAGGCTCTCCAGTCATTTTATCTCTAAAAAATGCAATAGGAACTCCCCAGTCACGTTGACGTGATATACACCAATCTGGACGATTTTCTATCATTGTTCCAAGACGGTTGACTCCACTTTCAGGATAAAATTTTACTTTAGATAAGTTCTCTTTTGCCATCTCTCTTAAAGTATCTCTACCATCTTTCTTCTCGTCCATAGATATAAACCACTGTCTAGTAGCTCTATAAATCACTGGCTTATGAGTTCTCCAACAAAATGGATATGAGTGAGTAAACTTTGAACACTTAAGAAGATTATCTCCAAGAAGCTCTAAAATTCTCTCATTTGCTTTAAATATATGCTCATTTACAAAACTCTCAGGCTCTGGTAAAAGTCCTTCTCGTACAACAGTTTGATCATAACAGCCTCTCTCATCAACAGGCATTATAACTTCTAAACCATACTTCAATCCAACACGATAGTCATCTTCACCATGTCCAGGAGCTGTATGAACACAACCACTACCACCATCCATAGTAACATGCTCACCAAGAATAAGAAGTGAATCTCTTCCATTGAGTGGGCTTGTTGCTTTTAGGTTTTCTAGGATTGTTGCTTTAAAAGTTTTTACTATTTCTCCTTTTATTACTTCTTGCTCTAATAGTGATTCATGAAGAAGTTTTGCGACCACATATCCATCTGTTGTTAAAACATAATCCTCTTCAGGATTAAAGCTAATTGCCATATTTGCAGGAAGTGTCCAAGGAGTTGTTGTCCAGATAATTACCTTTGCCTCTTCTACCTCTAAAGCTTTCAAAGCCTCTTTTTGAAGAGCATAAGCAACATAAATAGAGTAATCCTCTTTATCTTCATACTCAACTTCTGCTTCTGCTAGTGCAGTTCGTGCAGCCCATGACCAGTAGACTGGTTTACTTCTTTCTAAAAGAAGTCCTTTTTTTGCAACTTCACAAAGTGCTCTATAAATATCTGCTTCAAATTCAAACTTCATTGTCATATATGGGTTTTTCCAATCACCTATGACTCCTAAAGATTTAAACTCTTCTCTTTGAATATCTATAAATTTTCGTGCATGCTCACGACAAAGCTCTCTAAACTCACTCTTTGGCATAGCCTCTTTTTTACTTTTTCCTATCTTCTTCTCAACTTGTTGCTCAATAGGAAGTCCATGACAATCCCAACCTGGAACATACCTAACCTCTTCACCAAAAAAGTAGTGAGTTTTTACGATGATGTCTTTTAAAATTTTGTTAAGTGCATGACCAATATGTATATGTCCATTTGCATATGGAGGTCCATCATGAAGTATAAACTGTTTTTTTGCATCTTTTCTATTAGCTTTCATCTTGTTGTAAGCAGATTCATCTTTAAACCAATTTGCATAACGCTTTGGCTCATTTTGTGGTAGATTTCCTCTCATTGAAAATCCAGTTTTTGGTAAGAGCAGGGTATCTTTGTAATCCATTTAGTTTCCTGTGTTTATATAAAATTATGCGATTATATCTAAATTGTACTTATGATATAATAAACAAAAAAGGTTTTTAATGGCGACTACCCTTATAATCATAGGAAAATCACTAAAAATAAATAGACCATTTTTAGAGTACATTGACTCAGAAGTAACTCTACATATAGGAACTCCACATCAAAAGATATTTTTAGATAAAAATGAAAACCATCTCTTTGAAGCATTAGAAAAAATCATAAGTAACACAAGTGAAACTCTAATCATAGCTTCTGATGATAGTTTTAATATCGTAGGAAAAATAATAGCTACTCTAAATGAAGACGTTTTAGAATTAAAAGAGGACACTCTTATACCATCAAAATCAAAAGAGTATAGTAACAATTCATATCTCATTGATTACAATAGTAAAAAAGTAAATATTTTAAGAGCAAAAGAGAATAAAAAACTACCTCAAATATTTTTTACATGTAGAGATAGTTCAACAGAATTTTCACTTATAGGATTAGATGAAGATTCAACAAAAATACTTTTAGCTCCTCTAGCAGATACATATGAAATTAAATTGACTTCAACATCCATAGTTGAGGGATGGAGCTATATAGAAGCTACTGCATACAAATATGGAGATTTGGAACAGTTTTTAAAATCAGTAAAATCTCTTTTTCCAGATAAATTTATAGAAAATGGAGATATTTTAACTCATATAGTAAACTCTCTTAGAAATGCAAGCAAAACTATCACCGTCGCAGAGAGCTGTACAGGTGGTACTATTGCTTCAATGATAACAAGTATAAGTGGTTCATCTGAAGTTTTTAATGGAAGTATTGTAAGCTACTCAAACAGCATTAAAAAAGCTTGGCTAGGAGTAAGTGAAAGTACATTTAAAAACTATGGAGCAGTAAGTGAGCTTTGTATAAGAGAGATGCTTGAAGGTGCATTGAAAAGAAGTTCATCTGATTTCGCTCTCGCAACAAGCGGTATTGCAGGGCCAAATGGAGGAACAGAATCTAAACCAGTGGGAACAGTTTTTATAGGAGCACGTTCTAAAAATGGAGAAATTTTAGTAGAGAGATTACTTCTTCAAGGAGATAGAGAATATATACAAAAACAGAGCTGTTATCATGCATTTAGATTACTATTGCACGTAGGAAAAGATGTTTTTTTCTAAATTTTAGAAAAAGTTTAAAATACTCTTGACAAATGATATTTATTTGTCTATAATTTCAACCTCATTACGAGATAGAACAACTTAGAGCGTGTCTTGTTAGCTCAGCCGGTAGAGCATTTCCCTTTTAAGGAAGTGGCCGTTGGTTCGAATCCAACACAGGACACCATTTTTTTGTGCGACCCCATCGTCTAGTGGTCCAGGACCCCGCCCTTTCACGGCGGTAACAGGGGTTCAAATCCCCTTGGGGTCGCCATTTTTAGTTGTTTGTAATGTATCCTGGACAAATTTATTATCGGTCGCTTAGCTCAGTTGGTAGAGCGCCACCCTTACAAGGTGGATGTCACAAGTTCGAGTCTTGTAGCGACCACCATTTTTTTCATGCGCGGCGGTAGTTTAGTTGGTTAGAATGCTGGCCTGTCACGCCGGAGGTCGCGAGTTCGAGTCTCGTCCGCCGCGCCATGATACTTTTCAAAAAAATCATATCTAAGTTTAAAAGGTGACAGTTTAAATTTAGGATTTTTTTATCTTTTAAACATTGTGTCTTGTTAGCTCAGCTGGTAGAGCATTTCCCTTTTAAGGAAGTGGCCGTTGGTTCGAATCCAACACAGGACACCATTTTTTTGTGCGACCCCATCGTCTAGTGGTCCAGGACCCCGCCCTTTCACGGCGGTAACAGGGGTTCAAATCCCCTTGGGATCACCATACATCTAAGCTCTATTGGCTCTTTGCCTTAAACCTTCATTTTCATAGATATCAATCTCTGTTCCATAATCACTATTTGCTTTTTTTAATTCATTGTTCATAAATGCTATAAGTTTTGCATCTGCTTTTTTATGACTTGCTATAAGAAGTACAAAATTAAGATATACTTTAATACCTTTTGGAATTTTGCCTTTTATTTTAGGAGGAAACTTGAACTCTTTAGATACTTTTATAATCGCATTTGTTAGTTCATTTTTAGTTGTATTTCTATTTGCAGCTAATTCTACCATATCTTCTATAGTATATTTTTTGCCTTTTGCAGTAGTTCCTTTTTTTACTACTCTAACTTTTCTATTTTTTTTACCCATAGATGAAAAGACAACAACTAATACTAGTATAATAATAATCAATAGAGCTACTATAAGAGCTACGACAAGACCTTTTTCCACTTTTTACTACCTTTATAGAAGTATTATACCAAAGAGGACTTTAAAAGTCCCCTTATAGTACTAAAGTGTCTTAGCTAAGTTTTTATTTCTCCACGCCAATGCAATCACAGCAGCTACAACAGCGATACTATAATAAACGAAAACAGGGATAGGTACAGGATCTCCTGATGCATAAGAGTGCATACCTGAAAGATAGAAGTTTACACCGAAATAAGTCATAATTATTGAAGAGAATGCAACTGTAGATGCTACTGCAAATGCAAATTGATTATTAAGAGCTTTTATAAATCTAAAGTGTACAATTGCTGCGTAGATTAAGATAGATACTAAAGCCCAGGTCTCTTTTGGATCCCAACCCCAATATCTTCCCCAAGACTCATTTGCCCAAACTCCACCTAAAAAGTTTCCTACAGTAAGAAGACTTAATCCTAAAATCATTGCCATTTCATTAATTCTTGTTGCTTCTACTATGTTTCTATCTATCTCTTCATTACGCTTAGATTTTTTATTTTTTGTTTTAATTATAAATAGTACCAAGGTAAAGAAACCCAACAATCCACATAATCCCAAGAAACCATAACTAGCAGTTATAACTGAAACATGTATATTTAACCAATATGATTTTAAAACTGGTACTAGTGTAGTTATTTGAGCATCCATCCAACTAAGATGTGCCACAAAAAGTGTAACACCAGCTAGTATAGAAGTAAGTGCTAAAGATACAACTGATTGTCTTGAGAAAAATAGACCAGCAATAACAATAGCCCAAGCTATATATATCATTGATTCATATCCATCACTCCAAGGAGCATGTTGTGCTATATACCATCTAAGTCCTAATCCAAAAGTGTGCATTACAAATGCAAGTACTGTTATACCAAATACAATTTTTGTTACTAACTTAATTGATATTGTAGGTTTAATCATCTTTGCAAATATAGAAAATAATAAAATCAAACCACTTATAAGATAAAAAGGTGTCAATTTTTGGAAAATTGCGGCTTTATTAAAAAACATCTCTGCATTGATACGACTTTCACTTGGCATAATATCAGAAGCGTACTGTTCTTGATAAGATTTTATCTTATCTACTGCCTTATTAGCATCATTCCAATCTCCACTATCTAAACCTTTAGCTATAGCATCAAAATATCCTGCTAAAAGAGATCGTACATCACTACTCTCACTCTTATCAAAAAGAGATATTGCACTTTTTGGGCTATACCATTTGTTATTTGGATCACCAATTTTTGGAATCATTTTAAAAATCTCACCAGTATATACATAGTAGCAGATATTGACTCTCTCATCTACTTTTATAACATCTTTGTCAAACTTAGTTCTAAGTGCTGGTTTCTTACGATTTGCCTCTTCTGCGTACTTTTGTAATTTATAAGCATGCTTACCTGTTGTCTCAAAAAAGTCATTGAAAGTTGCCTTTTTCTGATTTGCTGGTATACCCAATAATTTTTTGAGCTCAGGATGAAAAACATGAATCATAGGTTGAATTTGCCATTCAGCAGGACTTGCCATCATACTTAATATAACTTGATTTGCACTCAAACCTTTAAAATTTGATTTTCTATATACTTTATTTAAAACTTCTGTTGATATGGTATCTATCGGTTTTATTCTACCATCAGCACTTTGTACTAGTATTTCACCAAACTTATCTGCATGTTCTTTGTCATATTTTTTAAGAAAAGTAAGGGCATCACTCTCATTTGCTTGAAGCTGAGTAACACCAAGCAATCCAAACACCATCAAAAATGCAACTATGACTGATTTTATTTTGTCCATATCTCGCTGAATCATACTAGCAAGTTTTCTAAAACGACTTTTTGGGTTTATCATGTTAAATAGTAATCCTATTGTAAGTAATATATATCCTATGTAAGTTGGCCATTTTCCAGGATCACTATTGACTGAAAGAATTGTTCCCATCTCATCTGTATCATAAGATGCTTGAAAAAATCTAAACCCTCTATAATCTAAAACGTGATTCATATAAACTCTATAAGGAATATTTACTCCCTTATCTGTATCTATAACTTCTATTTCACTTGCATATGACATTGGTGAACTAGATCCTGGATATCTATCTAATTGGAAATCAATAAGTTTAATACCAAAAGGTAATTCAAAAACTTGTGAGCCCCACTCTAAAGTAAAATTAGTTCCTGCTACATTAACTACTTTTGCATAACCTTTGGCACCTTTTCCCATACCATACATAGCTACTTCTTTAGTTTCACCTTTATAATTAAGGTCTACTATAACTGCTGAAAGGCTTCGTCCTCCTCTTTTCATAGGAAGTTTATTACTTATTATCTTCTCTTTTGCTTTTAAGCTGATAACTTTTGGAGCAAAATTTGTATTTCCCAAAGTATAAAGCTGTCCACCTACAAACTCATACTCTTTACCTGCTGTATAAGTTCCTCTTTTATTCAATGCCATCTTAAACCAACCAATATTTTCGTCTGATTTAAAATAGAATTTTCCATCTCTTATATAAACATTTACATTAAATTTACTTTTACTTTTGCGGTCATTATTTAAAGTAAAAAAGACTGGTGTATCTGCTAGAGTAGCTCCATCACTTAAAACAATATTTTCTGTTTTTCCACCATTACTTACCATCATAGATATCATTGGTTTTCCATCATCTGATTCTACAACATCATTAACAGCATTTGGAACAAACTCTTTGAACTTAATAGTAGCTACATCTCCATCTACGTCCAACTTCATTGTAAAGTCATTTGAACCTATTGCAGAGATAACCTTCTTTTTACTAACACTATATACTTTACTATCTTTGGTTGCATGTGCTATTATAAAAGATTCTGCAGATACTACTCTATTTTCTGTATTTCCTTCTCTAATATGAAGTGAACCTTCATAACCCATATATCTTGTAATACCAGAACCAATAAGTATAACAACAAAACCAGTGTGAAACATCAAAGAAGGAATTTTCTTCTTCTGAAAAACATTGTATTTATACATATTATAAACGATCATAAGTCCAAGCATAACTTGAATTGCTTCGAACCAAAATGTTGTATAAACAACTGCCCAGCTACCATCTGTACCAAAATCATTCTCTATAAATGTTGCAACTCCACTTGCTGTTGCAAATAGTAGTAAAAAAATAACTGCCATTTTCATTGAAAGAATACTTTTAAAAAAAGACCCCATAAAACCCCTTTATGATATAAAAATTCATACATTATAGTATCTAAGAATTGTAAATAT
>CAZIAJ010000007.1:0-8532 GCA_964537565.1 uncultured Sulfurospirillum sp. | reverse complement strand
ACTATATCCAAATCAGATAATAATAGTCTGATTTGGATATATAAGAATATATGATTAAATTTTTCTAACCACCAAGATATTTTTTGCGAATTTCATCATCACCTATCATATCTTTTGCAATACCCTCCATAGCTATTTTGCCATTTTCAAGGACATAAGCATAATCTGAGATACGAAGCGCTGCAAATGCATTTTGTTCTACAAGAAGAATTGTAATACCCTCTTCTTTTAATTTTGTTATTGTTTCAAAAACTTCACCTACTATTTTTGGAGCGAGTCCAAGACTAGGTTCATCAAGCATAAGTAGTTTTGGCTCACTCATAAGTGCCCGACTAATTGCAAGCATTTGTTGCTCACCACCACTTAAAGTACCTGCCATCTGAAGTCTTTTCTCCTTAATACGAGGGAAAAGATCATACATAACATCTTTTAAGCGTTCATAATTTTCATCATTGTTAAATGCACCCATACGAAGATTATCTTCAACTGTAAGATTGATAAAAACTCGTCTTCCTTCAGGAACTAGAGACAATCCACGTTGAACCAAGGTATGTGTTTTATGATTTACTGTATCAAATCCTGTAAATATTATCTCTCCACTCTTTTTTACACTATTTAATAGTGCTTCCAACGTTGAAGTTTTTCCAGCACCATTTGAACCAATAAGAGATACTATTTGCCCCTCATCTACATTGAAATCTATACCTTTTACAGCCTCTATAAGACCATAGTATACATGTAAATCTTTAACTTTAATCATGATTGAAATCTCCTAAATAAGCGGCTACAACGTCTTTATCTTTAATAGCATCTGCAGGCTTTCCTTCAAATATAGTCTTACCATAATCCAAAACCAAAACTTTATCGCAAAGTTGATTTACAAACTGCATATCATGTTCTATTAGTAAAACTGTTAAATCAAAATCTTCTCTTGCACTTTTTATAAGATTGGCTAACTCTTTTGTTTCAGCTGGGTTCATACCTGCAGCTGGCTCATCAAGAAGAAGCATTGCTGGATTTGTTGCAATTGCTCTTGCTATTTCCACTTTTCTTTGTTGTCCATAACTAAGATCTGTTGCTTTATGTTCTGCAAATTCAGCAATACCAAAATACTCTAGTATCTCCATCGCACGTTTACGTATACGCTTCTCTTCACCAAAAAATCGAGGAAATCTTAAGATTGATTCAAAATATGTATATTTTGCTTGAAAATCAAAACCAATTAAAACATTATCCATAACACTCATACTATTAAAAAGACGGATATTTTGAAATGTTCTTGCTATCCCTTTTCTTACAATGGCGTGAGGCTTAAGTCCATTTAGTACCTCATTTCTAAAAATAACATCTCCTCTTGTTGCTTCATAATTACCTGTTATGATATTAAACATAGTAGTTTTACCAGCACCATTTGGTCCTATAAGTCCATATATTTCTTTTGTATTTACAGTAAATGTTGTATCATTTATCGCAACAACTCCACCAAACTTTTTAGTTACACCTTTTAGTTCAAGTATCATTTTCTACCCTTTCTAAAAAGGTCTTTCAGTTCACGTTTACCCATTATCCCTTCTCTAGCAAACAGCATTACGAAAATCAATATTAAAGAGAACACAACCATTCTCATACCAGGCATAGCTGAAGTTTCAAAAAATCCAAAATTCATAGGTTCATCTAAAAATCTCATCCACTCTGCACCACCAATAACAAGTACAGTTCCTATAACAGCACCTGTAGTACTTCCTAATCCACCAAGTACTATGATAATGAGTAGCTGAAAAGTAAAGAAAAACGTAAATAAATCTGGAGATATACTAGTAAGAAGTGCAGCTAGTAATCCACCACCAACACCCTCTAGAAATGCACTTGTACAAAATGCAAAAGTTTTTATCTTAAAAGTATTTACTCCCATAGCAATCGCTGCATCTTCATCATCTCGAACAGCTTTCATAGCACGTCCAAATTTTGAATTTACTATGTTAAGGATTGCCCAAACAGCAAGCATAGCAATGCCTCCTGTCCAATAGAGATTTGAAAATTCTGGTATATCATTTAATCCTAAAGAACCATTGGTAATTTCTGGGTTATTGATAGCTAAAATACGAATAATAAAACCAAAACCAAGTGTTACAATTGCAAGATAATCACCTCTAACGCGAAATACTGGAAAAGAGAGTGTCAATGCAAGCAAAGCAGAAAAGAGTCCTGCAAAAAATAGAGCCCAAATAAAGTTAGCATGAAGAGCTAAAACCCAAGGATAAGGATCTTCTATATCAAACTGATACGATTTTGCATCACCATCTAAAAGCAAAAGTGCAGTAACATAAGCACCAATTGCCACAAAGCCATTTGGCTCTAAAGAAAACTGTCCAGTAACACCATTTATGAGGTTATAACTTACTGCAAGGATTGTAAAAATTGCTATATTATTTAATATTCTAACTGTATATTCATCAAAATGAGTACTAGCAAACCACATAAACCAAAGGGTTGAAGATATAATAGCTAAGTTGATCCATTGATCTTTTTTTATAACATTACTCATGATTAAAACCTACTCTTATCGAAGTTTATACCAAGTATTCCTGATGGTTTGAAAAGTAATACAAGAATCAGAAGGACAAAAGCAAATGCATCTTTATATCCACCATACTCAGGTAAAAATGCAACTACTACAACCTCTGTAAAACCTATAATAAACCCACCAATCACGGCTCCACCAACACTTCCAATACCACCAACTACAGCAGCAGCAAATGCTTTTAAACCTATAAGAACCCCCATCATTGGCTCAACACTAGGATAGTTCACAGCCCAAAAAATACCTCCAACAGCAGCAAGGGCTGAGCCCATACCAAATACTAACATTATAATTTTATTTGCATCGATTCCCATAAGGTTTACTGTATTGACATCAAAAGCTAAAGCTCTAATTGCCATACCGTATTTGGTTTTATAAAGTACCCAAAGAATACATGCCAATAAAACAAGAGTTACTACTGGTACCATCAATGAAGCAGCAGAGAAAATTAAGCCACCTACATTTATGATTTGTTCTAAGTATTCAGGAACAGGAAATGGTCTTGGTGTCCCTCCAAAAAGTACATTAAAAATATTTTCTAAAAAGAAACTAATACCAATAGCTGTAATCAAAAGAGAAATCTTTGGTGCACTTCTTAGCGGTCTATATGCCACTTTATCTGTTAGCATACCTAAAAGAGCCGATCCAATAACAGCTAGAATAACAGCCGCAACAAAAGGTAGTTCTAAAATAGCCATACCAAAATAACCTAAAAACGCACCAACCATCATGATATCGCCATGAGCGAAGTTGATAAGTCTTAAAACTCCATAAACCATCGTGTAACCAATAGCTATCAATGCATACATACTACCAAGGCTAAAGCCATTGACCATCTGCTGCATAAATTCTAAAAAATTCATATAATATCCATCCTAAAAAAATCGCATAAAAATAATAACGTAGATTATCACATGTATAAGATTTTCCCTTCTACATGTAGAAGGGAAAATGGGTAATAATTATTATGGATTTACTGTTGTTTTATATACAGCTTTTCCATTTTTAATAACCTTGATAACTGCTGAACGAGTTGCATTTCCAGATTTATCTATATTGATAACTCCTGAAACACCTTCAAAACCTTTTGTAGCTTTTATCTCTTTATTTATACAAATACTATCAGTAGGATCACTACATCTGTTCATAGCATCTACTAATAAAAAGTATGTATCAGCACCAAGAGCTGTAAATGAAGCTAACTCTTTTTTGCCTGTATCTTTAGCATATGAAGCTATAAAATCTTTTGATTTTTGTGTTGGAGGAGCAGAATAGTCAAAAAAGTCTGTAAACATGTAACCTTCAACTGATTTTCCACCAAGATCTATAAAAGTTTGGTTTGCAACACCATCTCCTGAAAACATTGGTTTATTAAGTCCAATTTGCTTAGACTGACGAGCAATCATAGAAGCTTCTGGATGATATAGTGGCAAGAACATAAAATCAGGATTTGCTGACTTTATTTGTGAAACAACTGCTTTAAAATCTTTATCACCTGAAGTAATTTTGATCTTTTTAACAATCTTTCCACCACCTTTTACGAAAGCTTTTTGAAAAGCTTTTGCAAGACCTAAAGAGTAAACTTGAGCTTGATCAACAATAACTACTGCTGTTTTAAGACCTAAATCTTTAAGAGCATAGTTTGCAACAACTGCACCTTGAAAAGAGTCCATAAAACAAACACGGTTTGCAAAAGTTCTCTTCATAGTAAGTTTATCATTTGTAGCAACTGAAGCGATAACAGGTATCTTTTTCTTATCTGCTATAGCAATAGTTTGAGCTGTATTTGTACTTGTAAGAGCACCTAGTATAGCCACAACTTTATCTGAACTTATAAGTCTAGTAGTTGCTGTTGCTGTTTCAACTTTGTCGCCTTTGTTATCTACTAAAACAAGCTTAATAGTATCACCATTTTTTAGTGTTGGTTGAAGTTTATGTGCAAACTCAATTCCATCATAAGTAGTTTGTCCATAAGCAGCAAGTGCCCCACTCATAGGCATAACAGCCCCAACTTTAATCTCTTTAGCAACTGCAACTGATGCTAAAAGTGCAACCGATGTTGCCAATGTAGCCAATTTTCTCATATATACTCCTTTTGATTTTATTATAATCTCTTATATTACTAAATTTTACTTTAAATTTAGCATAGTTTTTATGCTATATTCTACATTATTAGAGAAAATATACAAGCATTATATAATTTAAAGTATTTTATTTTTAGGGAGTGATATTTCTGCTTATTGTAAATAATAATAAAGAGCAAAAGTTTATAATTAGAGAATATCCTTTTTATCTTTTGCTCTTTTTTATTGTTATTGTAGATAGCTACTTTTTACTTCATCATCATTTGTTTTAGTAGAGTTTTTGCTATTAGATTTATACGTTCCTTTTATATATGAGCTTATAGCTTTTATATCAACACCTCTTAATGGAACTGATACATTTTGCATTAGGGCTTTCATTGAACCGCCAAAATGGTTATCTCTTTTATACTGATTTACAGAGTCTTCAATCTCATCAGCTGTCATATCTGTTAGAAGTCTACTTCCAGCACCTGCACCTACTTCACCTTTTTGGCCATGACAAGATGCACATTTTTTAGTATATAAAACTTTTCCATCTTGGTTTGATGCACTACCACCCAATATGGTACTTATTATACCATCATCTTTTTTATATACTTTGGCATCAATTTTACCTTCTTTAGAGTACTTTTCAACTAAAGCTTTTAACTCTTTGGCAAATGCACCTTTAGCTTCAAAGACATATGAATCTTCAGCAGCGTAAGTAAATGTAACTATAGTAAATAGTAGTGAGAGTAGAATTTTGAACATATAATTTCCTTCAATTTATTGATTGGAGATTATATCAAGATTTTCTTTATATTGGGCTTTGGGAGATAAAAAAGCTAAAAAAAAAGCCAAGATTGAAACAATCTCGGCTTTTTTATAAATCTAAATTAGCTTAGAAGCTATATTCAGCGTGGAATCTTGCAAGAGTCTTGTCATCAGCGCCAGCTGCAACTTGACTAGCAGAACCATATCTTACGTAAGTTGAGAACTTTTTAGTCATTTTGTAACTAACTTGTCCATAGTATTGATCATCATATGTGGCATTGTCATAGCTTACATAACCAGCTTTAACACCAACTTTACCAAATGAACCTGTTACTTCTCCGAAGTATGCGCTCTCATCTGCTTCATTGATTTGAACTAGACCATAGATACCACCATAGATTAAATCATTATCGCCTTCCCATGAACCGTCAATTGTAACATCACCAGCATCTTTATCATTTGTGATATAACCAACTCTTGCACCAAAAGCATCCATTTTACCAGAAACTTGAACACGGATTGTATTTGCAGTTGCAGCAGCAGTTGCATCTGGATCAGCTGAAGCATATTGTGCTTTAACAGCTACAGGACCAACATTTGCACCAACTTCTCCAAATAAGAAATCTGCACCATTGTTTGCACTACTGTTTTCTGAGTCAGCCTTAACGTACCAAACTCTACCATTGAACATATCATTTGAATAGATAACAGCTACTGCAGTTAATGCATTTGTAACTGCTGAGTTATCTGTAAAGTATGCGCCAGCAAGAGTCAATCCAGCTACTGGAGAACTAACAACTTTTAATCCAAGAGCATCAGTATCATCTAGTGGAGTACCTGCATACATTCTACCTAGAGTAACTGTTGTGTTTGCAAAACCAGTATAGTTAAAGAATAATCTATCTACTAGTGGATCAGCTTTACCTGCAGTTTCATTTGTTTTAGTTGTATAATCAGCAGTAAATCTAGTTACGAACTGAATATCTTCTTGAACTGGAGCAGTTAACTGAGCTCTTAACTCAATCTCAGTCCATGCTTCAGCATCTGAAGCATCGTGGAATCTATAGTAACCATACCCACTTAAATCTACACCTTTGATTGCCTCTTCTAGTGAAGTTGCGTTTGCAGTGCTTAGTGCACCAACTGCCATAATAGCTGCCAAGCTAAGTTTAGCTAATTTCATATTTTCTCCTTAGGAATTTTTTAATTACTCGAAAAGTTTAGCACAATTTTTTTCTAAATGCAATAAAACCATCCTTAAATATCCAAAAAATGGTAATTTTGTTACTAATTTGTAATTTATTTCTGTAGTATTATTTTATATATATTAATACTATTTAAAAAGTTATTTAATTTTTACTTTTTGTAATTTTAGTTTACCAATAAGTATACTTTTGCTTATCAACTTTATTGTTCTGTATATAAGCAAAATTTAAAGTTATTTAGCTATACTTTCATCTCTTAAACGTGTGGCCTGATAGCTCAGTCGGTAGAGCAGATGACTGAAAATCATCGTGTCCTTGGTTCGATTCCGAGTCAGGCCACCACTTCTATAAAAACTACCTAAATATTATCTAAATTTATGATCTTTTATTTTTATCTTGCATATGTTTAACTTGCCATTTTAGGCTTTTGTAACGTAGTTTGCTTCTTATATGTTTTATCTTCTCTATATCTTCCATATTGACACTTATAGGAGTATGCTCTATGTCATCACCCTCTCCTATCTCGATATTTTCTGCTTTTGAAAACTTGTCAATTCGTTGAGATGGGAAAACACTTCTATGTCCCGTAATCAAAAAGGCGATAACAACACTTACTGCAGCATAGTGAGATATCTGTGTACCAAAAAGCTCGACTGCCATAATGATAGAAGCTATTGGGGAGTTTGTAGTCCCTGCTAAGACACTAACAAAACCAAGTGCGGCAAAAAGCGCAACATTGTCACCAATGATATGACCAACAGCGACACCACTTGTAGCTCCAACAAAAAAGATAGGAGTAATGATACCTCCACTACCTCCACTACCTAAAGATAGAGCCGTAAAGATAGTTTTCATTATAAAATCATACCAATGCACAGTATCTGATAATACTGCCTCAGCACGAAGAGCATTTGAAATAGTGTCTAATCCAAGTCCAAGGTACTTATCTGTTACAAAATATGAAAAAGCAACCATAATCAAACCAGCACCAAAAGCTTTTAGATAGGTATTGTATGGGATTTTTCCTATCAATCCCTCAATCTTATGTACTATTGTTATAAAAGAGTCAGCAACTATACCAAAAAATATAGCGGCAATTACAACTTGCCCAATCAAAACCAAATTTAGATCTAAGCTTCTAAAAAAATCTATATCATAATAAGTATACTCAATTCCTAAAAACTGTGCCGTAGTAAAAGCAGCAAATCCAGCGATAAAGGATGGTAAAAGAACATCATACATGATAACACCGATGATAAGAACTTCTATGCCAAATATAGCTCCTGCAATTGGAGTACCAAATACTGAAGCAAATCCAGCGCTAATCCCACAAATAACAAGTTTTTTTCTATCTTTTTTTGTAAAGTGAAGCATATTAGAAACAAATGAGGCTGCACCAGCACCAATCTGAGCACCAGGACCCTCTTTACCTACAGAGCCACCAGCAAACACAGTAATAAGTGTTGCGATAAGCTTTACAGGAATAACTTTTACATTTATAAGACCATCTTTTTTATGAACTGCTTCTATAACCTTTTCTGTACCATGTCCTTGTGCAGTTGGAGCAAATGTTTTTACTATCCATATAGTTAGCATAAGAGCAAAAGGAAGTAAAAAATAGTAAGGAAATGGGAGTAAATCTCTACTCGCTTCAGAGCCATGTAGAAGCTTTAAAAAGATTGACATTAAAGCACCAATCATAATCCCAACAGCAGATGAGAGTATCAGCCACTTGGAGACACTAAAAAAGATAACAGTTTGTTCAGCAATATGTTTTCGCACGATGATTCTTTACAGTAAAAGTATTGTAAACGGATTATAATACTTTTAACGTCGAAAGTAAATGGTAAATAACCTTTTTTTACAAAAAAAAGAGATAAAAAAGAGATATTTTTTAAATATGTAACTT
>CAZIAJ010000006.1:0-23469 GCA_964537565.1 uncultured Sulfurospirillum sp. | reverse complement strand
AATATACAACCAAACAAAAGCAAATCTAACTAGAATTAAAAAAAATATTTTGCTCATAGAACCTTCTACAAAAAAGTATAAAACATTTCATTTTCACAAATATAAAGAGATTAAACAACTAGGGAAAAACTTACTGTAGCCTCATCTTCTCTTTTTTAAACTGCTCTATCCAATAGTTATTGAAACTTTTATTTAGTTTTACAAACTGATCTATTGGTTCAAATTTTTGTATAGTTGCTACAAATAAAATAGCTGTTATAACAAGAGCTATACTCATCTCTTTTGTAAAAAAGACCATCTTTCGTGCTCTATTTTTTAAGTATGCTTTTATTGGTTTGATATTTAACCATATATGAATAAGCCCTACAGAAGTAAACACCACCATAAAAGAGAGATGTAATGCTTGCCATTGCATTTTATCTATACCAAGCATTTTCCACTTTATCATCATAGAGAGTCTACCAAATGGAGATATAAACTCTGCTACTCCACTAACAACCATAATTATAAACGAAAATAGCATCACAAAAGAAGTTATTTTTCTTAACATTATACTCACCTATAGTTTTTGGTGATATTATATATAAATTTTTATAATTTAATTGTTAAACTTATAGGACAATGATCACTTCCTAATATATTATCTAATATATCTGCATTTACAATACTCTCTTTTAAATCATCTGAAACATAAAAATAGTCAATTCTCCAGCCAACATTATTAGCTCTTGCATTTGCACGGTATGACCACCAGCTATATCTATCTTTTATATCTCCATGAACATGCCTAAAAGTATCTATATAGCCATGATTTAAAAGCTTATCTATCCACTCTCTCTCCATCTTCAAAAAGCCAGAGGTATTTTCATTTGCTTTTGGTCGAGCTAAGTCTATCTCTTTATGAGCTGTATTTACATCCCCACATACAATTATAGATTTTCCCTCTTTTCTTAAGCTCTCAATATGCTCCAAAAATCTATCATAAAAAGACATTTTATACTCTAAACGCTCATCATTTCTCTGTCCATTGGGAAAATAAACATTAAAAAAAGCTATATTGTCAAAATGGTACTCATTTATGCGTCCTTCATCGAGTATATCAACACTATTTGCAGTATCTACATGTAAAGGTTTTAAATTACTAAAAAGGGCAACACCAGATTGCCCTTTTTTTGAAGAAGAGTTTACATGCAACTCTTTAAAATCTTTCTCAAATATAGTTTTTGGAATCTGTTTAGCTTCTGCTTTTATCTCTTGTAGTGCTAAAATATTTACATCTTTTTTATCTATCCACTTCAGTGCCTCTTTTTTATCGACAGCTCTTATGCCATTGACATTCCATGATATAAATGTTAAGTTTTTCATAGTAGTTTCAAATTTTGCTCACAAATATCTTTCCATGAGCTTTCAACTTTTATATTTTTACACTTTGTAAAATACTCTTTTGCATCTTTATTTTTCCCTAATTTCATACTCAGCTCTCCTGCACTATAAAATGCTCTTGTTTTATCTTTAGGAGTTATATTTAACTCTATCAATCCTTTTGCTACCGCTAAAGCCTCTTTTGTCTTGTCTAGCCTTTGAAGTGCTCCTATAAGGCTAAGTTCCACATCTGGTGTATAGATATAACTTTTGTATCTTTTTTGTAGTACAATTATCTTATTGGCGTACTCTATTAGAAGCAGATCATTTCTATCATCTTTGGCACGTTGCACTATCTTTATAAATACATCACTATTTTTTAAATTATTTGAACTATTTTTTTCTATCTGCTTTGCTATCTCTATAGCTCTTTCAATCTTTTTTAGTTTCATCAAGGAGAAAAATATCATCTCAAGAGTTTCTCTTGTAGGTTTTATCTTTAATGACTTAGATAGTTTTATAACATCTTCACCAACATCAATCACATTAGTATATTTATTGAGCTTATAAAGGCTTAAAAGATATTTTTGCATCCAACTATTTCTTGCTTTTAAAGTACCATTTTTTATATGTAATTCACTAAACTCTTTTGCTCTTTTATATCTTGATGTTCTTATGAGACAGTCAAAGATTTTACTCTTATCAAATTTATCTAAATTTAATTTGTATTTTTCTACATATATAACTGCTTTTTCACACTTATCATCTTTAAGAGCTAAAATTACTAAAGCATTTGCAGCACTTAAAACTTGCTCGTTCGTTGTGTTGCTTTCACTTATATAATCTAATGATTCTTGCATCTTTAAAACATCTTCGTATCGTTCTTGTGATAGCAAAAGTTTTGCTTTTTCTTTTAAAGCTTTATCTCCTATCTTATTGTTATACTTTTTAATCAACTCATCATAATAATTTAAAAGCTTTGTTCCATTTGTCTCATTTAACTCAAAAAATAGCTCATCAAGTGCAGTTTGTACTTCATCTTTATATTCACCATATTTATACTCTTTAAGATACTGTTCTAGTCTATCATATGCCTCTTTTGTATCATTTGCTTTTGCATGCCATAAACCACTATCTTTTAGTAAAACTTCTCTATTTTCATCACTCTTTTTCAAATCGATTAAAAGTACATCAACTACTTTTGCAGCTATATCATATAGTCTATTTTGAGCTAGTTTTTCTGCTAATGCATAAGATGCTGCTCTATCTTTCAAAAGATACTCTTTATTTGCTTCTAGAACTTTCACAAGATATTCTCTTGCTTTTTGTGTTTTTCCCCTATCCATCTCTTTATCACTTAATCTTATAGCCGCTTCAGCTGCTATATCTAAATCTTTAGCAGAGTATAAAACATCAAGATACAGTTTTATTGCTTTATCTTTTTGTCTAGAATTATATAGCGAATCAGCAAAAATAAGTATAGCTTTTCTTGTAAATGGACTATCTTTATGCTCACTTATAAGTATATCCATAAAATAGTTTGCATCAGACTTGAAACCCATCTTTAGATATGCTTTTGAAATCAGCATTAAAACTTCAGGGATATTACTATCTGAAGGAAAAGATTTTATCCAAGCTTTTCCCTCTGTTACTATATCGTTACTATCAAGTTTATCAATTATCCTAGCTATATTTTCATCTATACCTCTATCTATTGCTCTTAATCTATAGAGTAAAAACTCGCTTTTAAATATAGTCTTTGGATATTTTTCTACTATAGATAAACTATCCTCAACAACATCTACATACTTCTTATCATTATAACTTTTTTTTAAATTAAGATAAAGTTTTATATCTTTTGATTGAACATATGATATTGGCGCACCATTTAGGTCAAGTGCCCCCACATAAGGTTTTACATCTTTAGCATAAGTTATAGGAAAATTAATATTGTCTTTTTTATTTTCATCTAAAAATGGAGATTTTTCATATAAAAGTATACTCCAGTGATTTGCCTTTTTTTTATGAATATTTAAACCAACTTCATCACTCATATATAAAGATTTATCAATTTGTATCAATTTTGATTTTACTTTTGGTTCGATACGTATATAAAATTCTTTCTCTTTTTCTAAAAAGTCTATAGTCACTAGTGACATCTTTTTAGGCATTATTGGAGTTTTTACTATTTTATTAAATCTACAAAGGTATATTTTTTTATCTAAACTTTGGGGGATTATCTGACAATCTAATGGTTCACTATCTTCTATATGTAAAACAGCATATGCTTCATTACTAACTTTTGCACTATTTAAAACAATAGTAAGAGAAAAGAGTTGTGTTGTAATAAGGATTAAAAGTAATAGTTTAATTTTCATAGGAGTATTATATCAAAAAAGGGTAGACTCTGCTACCCTTCTAATTGATATTAAAACCCACTAGTTGTTACATAATTCATTATTATATTTAAAAGTGGTTCTACCATTACAACAGAGATAGAAGTAACTAAAACTGCAAAACCTAATATAACTTTTAAAACTGTTGACATATTACTAGTATAAATATGCTCATCTTGTGCAATAGGATCTTTTAAAAACATATAAACTATAAGTTTCATATAGTAATAAACTGCCATTGCACTATTAAGCGCCATAATAATTGCTAAAACTATAAAACCACTGTTAACTGCGGCACTCATAAGATACAACTTTCCCCAAAAAACTGAGAAAGGAGGCATACCAGCAAGAGCAAACATAAATATACCCATAATCACTGCATTTGTTGGCATAACTTTTATCATGCCTGAAAATTTAGAGAAAGGGTGTTGATATCTACTATCCCAAAGATTTTTTCTATGTCTTGTTGCCCATAACATTGTAAATGCTCCAAGATTTGCAAATAAGAAAAGTACCCAATATAGAAATAATCCAGCATTTGCTTCTGTTGTTCCTATAAGGATAGCTGCCAAAACAAAACCTGCGTGAGCAATAGAGCTAAATGCTAGCATACGTTTTACATCTTCTTGAACTAATGCTACAATATTACCAAATGTCATAGTCATTATAACAGTTATATAAAGAATATTTTCTAACCAAACAACACCCGAGCCTATTAACATTTCAAATAGTCTCATAGCTACCACAAAACCTGCTATTTTTGGTACTATTGACATATATCCTGCAAGAGCTGCTGAACTTCCTTCATATACATCTGGTGTCCATGTATGAAATGGTACCATTGAGAGTTTAAAACCTAAAGCACCCATCATAAATACAGTTCCAGCTAAAACGGCCACAAGTGGCTCAAAGTTTCTTTCTTGAAGAGCTTGAGCTATCTGATGAATTTCAACACTTCCTGTAAGTGCATAAAATATTAAAGCACTCATAACATAAAAACCAGCTGCTAGTGCCCCCATTGTAAAATATTTAATTGCAGCTTCGTGTGCTTTTGCACGATTATGCATAGCAATCATAGTATAAAGTGCAAGCGAAGCAGTCTCAAGTCCAATAAAAATCAAAATAAGGTTATCACTTGAAACCATAAACTGAAATCCTGCTATCATAAACAAAAATAGTGCATAAAATTCAGCCATTGCAAACTCTTGAAAACGACGTCCACCAAGTGCTAGAGGGACAAAAAGTGCTGATGTAACTAAAATAATAATCTGAGTCATCAAAGCAATGCCATCTACAAGAACAACATCAAAAAAGCCCCTACTCTCTCCGTTATAACCTAAAACTGCTCCTAGTGATAGAAGTATAAACAGTACAGTTAAAACTGTGAAAAAACTTTTTGAAAGATTTTTTGTCATCAAATCTATCACAATAATACTCAATGCTCCAAAAACTGTAATAGCCATAGGAAGAAGTGAAGTTATATTTAAAGCAGCAAAATCTATACTTATTGGTTCTAACATTACTCACCCCCTTTTATAGTGTTTACTTTTAAAATAAACTCTTTCGCTTCTTGTGTCACAGCTTTTTTCTCCATCAACACAATCATTTTTTTAACACTTGCATCAATTGGTGTTAAGATTGGTTTTGGATAGATACCGAGTATAGCTACCAGAGCCACTAAAGGAATAAGTGCTGCTAGTTCTCTTCCTTGAAGATCTTTTAAGCCTCTATTTTTCTCATTTGTAATCTCACCAAAAAATGACCTCTTATAAAGAGTAAGCATATAAACAGCTCCAAGGATAATACCAGTCCCAGCAAATGCAGTCATGATCCAACTAACTCTGTAAAATCCCATCAAAGATAGAAACTCTCCAACAAAACCAATAGTCAAAGGAAGTCCAACAGAAGCCATAAGCATAATTCCATAAATTGTTGCAAAAGTAGGCATTGATATAGCAAGTCCACCAAATTCACTCATCATTTTTGTATGCCGTCTATCATAAATACATCCAACAAGCATAAACAGTGCACCACTAACGATACCGTGACTTATCATAAGAAAGATTGAACCTGTAACACCTTCTGCATTGATTGCAAAAGTACCAAGAATTATAATACCCATATGTGAAATCGAACTATATGCAATAACTTGCTTCATATCCTCTTGAGCATATGCCACCATTGCTGCATATATAACCATAATAATAGCTACAACTGCTATTGGTATCAAGAAGTATATAGTTGCATCAGGAAAAAGTGGAAGTAAAAACCTAACCATTCCATAAGTTCCCATTTTCAGAAGAACTGCTGCAAGTATAACTGAACCAATTGTTGGCGCTTGACCGTGAGCATAAGGTAACCATGTATGAAATGGAAACATTGGAACTTTTATAGCAAATGCTAAGAAAAATGCTCCAAATAGCCAAAGTTGTGTATTAAAAGGAAGAATTAATAGTTGCCAATCTGGTATACTAAAACTCCATACTCCTGTCGTTGCATGATATATATAACCCATATACAAAATACCAACAAGCATAAGGACTGAACCTGCAAATGTATATAAGAAAAATTTTATTGCCGCATAAATTCTTTTGTCACTTCCCCAAGCACCAATGATATAAAGCATTGGAACGAGTGAAAATTCCCAGAAAAGATAAAAGAGAATTACATCAAGACTTAAAAATACACCAACCATAGTCATCTCTAAATACAAAACAGAGATGATTAAGTTCTTAGCATCTTTTTTAATACTAAGTCCAATAAGTGCAATCATAGTCATAAATGTACTAAGTATTACTAAAAATAGAGATATACCATCAACTCCCAAATGGTAACTCATACCAAAATGAGAGATTAATGTTACATGCTCAACAAACTGAAAACCATCTATATTTCCATCAAAAGCTATCCAAAGTGAGATAGTAAGAAAAAACTCTATAGCAGCTACAGTGATACCATAAACTCTTATACTATCTTTATTTACTAAAAATCCAAAAATTCCCGCTACTAGTGGAAAAAATATTATTAATGATAAGATATGATCCATCGCCTACTCCTATACCATTGGTCTATAAAAAATTGCTAATGCTAGTAGTATAATAATACCCACTACCATCCATCTAAGCATAGTAGATAAGTTACCACTATGCATCTTTCTTGCTTTCTCACCACCACCGTATATAGTTTTTGCTATCATATCTACTGTGCTATCTACGATTTTATTATCAATATTCAACCATACAAACTTAGAAAGTGCTGTAAAAGGTTTCATAATGCCCTCTTTATAAAGTTGTGGTATATAATACTGATTAATAAGAAGTTTATATACTCCCCACTTCTCTATCTTCTCACTAAAACCACCTCTTTTATACTTATAAACTGCATATGCAATACCACTAAGTGCCATAGCAGAAGTCGCAAATATAAGTATTGATGCTACACTATGGTCAAGTGTAAACTCATAATTACTTAGCAATTGAGTTGTAAACTCATGAAATGAATGCTCAAAAAATCCAGCTACAATTGCTAAAAGTGCAAGTGGAGTAAGTGCATAAATTACAAATGGCTTTGCCTCATGAGGATGAAAGCCAAGTTTTTCATGAACTTTTTCACCAAAAAAGACAAGCATAACTAAACGAAAACTATAAAATGCTGTCATACCAGCACCGATAAAGAGTGCAAACCATAAAAAGTATGAGCCATCATTGAAAGCTACTTCTAAAATCTTATCTTTACTAAAAAATCCTGCAAATGGATATATACCTGCAAGTGCTACTGAAGCTATACTCATAAGTATTGCTGTTGGTCGCATTGCTTTATATAGTCCACCCATTTTCTTAATATCAAGTTCATTATCCATAGCATGCATTACATTACCAGCACCTAAGAAAAGAAGTGATTTAAAAAATGCATGAGTCATTAAATGAAAAAGAGCTACCCAATAAGCCCCAAGTCCAGCTGCTACAAACATATAACCAAGTTGCGAAAGCGTAGAGTAAGCAATAATACGTTTTAAATCTCTATTTACAAGAGCCATTGAAGCTGCAAAAACAGCGACAAATGCTCCAAGAGATGCTATAAACATGCCAACTTCAGGAATAAGTGCATAGATTTCACCTGCACGAATTACAAGATAAACACCTGCTGTTACCATCGTTGCCGCATGAATTAAAGCTGAAACTGGAGTTGGTCCTTCCATCGCATCAGCTAGCCACGTATGAAGTGGGAACTGAGCTGATTTACCCATAGCACCAATGAAGAGGAAAATTCCTATCCAAGTAACTGTACTTATATCAAGGTTTACAATATTTGCAAAAACTATATCGTATTGAAGTGAGCCTATATTCCAATAAATTAAGAAAAGTCCCATTAGCATTCCAAGGTCAGCAATTCGATTCATAATAAATGCTTCATTTGCAGCCCAAGATGCACTATGTTTTTTATACCAAAAACCGATAAGTCCCCAAGAACAAAGTCCAACGCCTTCCCATCCTATAAAAAGTCCAACAAAGTTATCACTCATAACAAGTATCATCATAGAAAAAACAAATGCTGAAAGCCAAGAGAAAAATCTATTGAAGCTCTCATCATGTTCCATATAACCTATAGAGTAAATATGAACTATAGTTGAAACTAAAGTAACTGTTACCATCATAATCACAGAAACTTGATCAACTACAAAACCAAATGGGATAGATAGGTTTCCTGCACTTATCCAATCCATTAGCTTTACATGTACTATTACATCTTCATTTACATAATTTAGTAAAATCATTGATGCAATAAAAGAGATAAATATCATAACTGAAGCAAAAATCCCTATACATACTTTCTTAGAAGTCTGTGCAAAAAATGCTGTTAGTAATGAACTAAGTATTGGTGCAAAAAGTGCAATATATAAATATTTTTCCATTTTACTACCCTTTCATCATCTGCAGAGAATCAAGGTCAGTTGAACCAGTCTTTTTATACCAAAGAACCAATAAACCAAGCCCAACAGCTATCTCACTAGCCGCTACTGCTATTATAAAAAATGCAAACATTTGCCCACTTAAATCACCATAGTAATGCGAAACTGCTGCAAAACCAATATTGACTGCATTTAACAAAATCTCTGTTGAGAAAAAAAGCATTAAAAGATTTTTTCTCTTCATAACACCAACAAGTCCAATACTAAAAAGAATTCCTGAGAGAACTAAATAGTGAGTTAAAGTTATCATATTATTTCTCCCTTCTCTTCATCATTATCCTCTTCTGTAAGATTCATCTCCATCCTTTTTCCTACAAGTACAATACCTGATATCATAGAAACAAGAAGCATAACTGCTGCTAGTTCAAAAGGTATAAGATATTTTGTAAATAGAACTAACCCAACCATTTGAATATTCCCAACTCCCTCTATAGAAGAAGGATAAAGTGCCTCAATATTAACTGAATATACTGGAGCACTCATAATAGCAACTATTAAAACAGCTGCAATAATAGACAATGTATAAAGTACTTTTTTATAGTGAATATTCTCTTTAACATCTCTAGTTGTATCAAAAAACATCATACCAAATGCATATAGTGCCATAACTGCACCAGAGTAGACTACTATCTGAACAACTCCAAGAAACTCTGCTCCCAATAGGAAGAAAAAGCCCGCTATAAAAATCATCCCACCTGCCAATGCACTCATCGCATAGAGCGCATTTTTACTTAAAACAACAATCCCAAACATTATAATTGTTAGAATTGAAAATGTATAAAATGCTATAACTTCAAACATAATAACCTCAATACGCTAATGGTGTTTTTTTAACAAAAGAGTCTGCATCATCACTTAATGCTCCATATCCAGGAAACTCTTTTTGTTTGTTGGCTTTAAACTCATCTAAGGGAGTTAACATATCTTCTTTTAATCCAAAATGTGCACGTTGTTCACTTGCATTTTCATAGTCCGCGCTATGAACGATAGCAAGTTCTGGACAAACCTCAGCACAATATCCACAATAGATACATCTTCCAAAGTTAATTGTATATTGTGAAACCTCTTTTCTAGAATTTTCATCTATTTTAGTTTCCATTCTAATACAGTTTGCAATACATATCTTTTCACAAAGGCCACAACCTATACATCTTTCACTTCCACTCTCTTGTAGTCTTAGAAGCTTATGTATAGCTCTATATCTTGGTGCCATCTCTATTTTTTCTTGAGGATATGAAACTGTATGAGTATTACCCTTTTTAAACATTTCTACAAGAACTATTTTTAATCCTACAAAAAGCTCTCCCTTTACTGCACGACTAAAACCACGTTTGAAAAACTCCCATGAAGTTTTTGGTCTCTCTTCGGCATTATAAAAAACATACCCAGGAGATGCATCTCTTTTGCTAAATTGTTCTAAACTCATCTATGCCCTCCTATATAAGCACTATGCCAGTGATCAGAATATTGATAAGCGCTAAAGGCATCAATATCTTCCAACAAAGCCACATCATCTGGTCTGGTCTCACATGAGGCCAAGCAGCTCTAACCCATAAAAACAGAAATATAAAAGCAGATATCTTAAGAAGTATCATAATCCCTCCAGGGATAATCCAAAGTGGATTATAACCACCTAAGAAAACAATACTTACTAAAAACGATACTGTTATCATATTGGCATACTCTCCAACAAAAAACAGTCCCCATCTCATACCAGAATAGTCTGTTGCATAACCTGAAACTATTTCAGCTTCATACTCAATCAAATCAAATGGTGTTCTATTCGTTTCAGCAAAACCAGCAATTACAAAAAGTAAAAATGCCATTGGTTGTGACCAAACTAACCAAGATCCTATTCCACCAATTTGATAATCATTTATATCTATAAGTGAAAGTGAGCCTATCATCATAATAGGTGCTAAAAGAGCAAGACCAGAAACAACTTCAAAACTTAAAAGTTGTATAACAGTTCTGGCAGCTCCTAAGAGCGCCCATTTGTTTGTACTACTCATACCTGCAAGAAGAGGTGCATACATACCAGCACTTGCAACTCCCATAACAAATAAAATACCTATGTTTATATCAGAAATAATTGGTGTTATAGTGTAACCAAATACAGTAAATTCTGGGAAAAATGGTACCGCTGCCATAGCTGTAAAAGCACAAGCAGGAGCAATAACAGGTGCAAATTTAAATATAGGCTTTACTGCATTTTGAGGAACAATATCCTCTTTTGTAAAAAGCTTAATACCATCTGCTGCAAGTTGTAAAATTCCATGAGGTCCTACATTCATAGGTCCAAGTCGTCTTTGCATATAAGCTAAAACCTTTCTCTCAATAAATGTAGCAAAGGCTGCCATACCTGCTACTACAGAGAGAACAATAATAGCCTTTATAACTGTTTCAATTACTATTGCCCAGTCCATCACTTCACCTCCCTTATGCTAACTTCAGCAAACCTATACCCATCAGGAAAAAACTGTTCAGCATTTAGTTTTGTATCAAATGTAGGTAAATAAGGAATATCTCCACTTATCATAGGCTCATGTTCTACTCTAAGTGTCAAGCTAACTCCTCCATCTCCTTCAACCACTACCATATCACCACTTTTAAGTTCTCTTTTTTCTAAAAATTGACTTGAAGCATATAATGCTCCTGCTTCACAAAGTTGATGTGCTTTATTTGTATATGCACTAAATTGATGAACTGGATTTGCAAGATAGATTGGATTTGCAATCTCTTTTACTTCACTTATCTCATCTACTTTATCTTTAAATGTAACTATTTTTTCTTCAAGCAGATAACCTCTATTTTCAACACCAGCCCTTGTAAACTCATTTGGTAAGTCATCAAATGAAACTTTTTTAAAGCCACGACGAACAGGAAGTTCTGCTGTATAATCTATAGTAAATTCAGCATCAAGTCCAAGTTCGTTTGCTATATCATTCAAACAGTATCCATTAAATGGAAGTGCTGCGTTTGTAGGAACTACTCTTTTATTCATACTTACGAATGTTCCCTCTTGCTGATTAAGTGCAGGCATATCTAAATCACCTTTACCTAAAGCACTTAGTGTTATATCACCTTTTACGTTATATCCTAGAGTAAATTTTCCTCTATTTTTATTCAAATCACATATAATTGAAACTCCAAGAGTATTTGTCTGACTTGGAATAATAATTACACTAAAATCGGTATATTTTTCTATAAGACCAAGAAGTTTTGCTAAGTTTTTACTTTTTGGATGATTATATAAATCTTCTCCCACAATAAGAGAAAATTTATCTTTTTTAGCAAGTAGTTTTGGTAACTTCTCACTAAAATCTTCTATTCCAACCATTTCATAAAGTGAATTTTCATCTACTTCAATCTCTTTTGCTTCTTCACCTTCTCCTACTGTTTGTTTACATACAGTATGAAAAGATTTAAGATAATCAGCAGTTTCAACTGGTAAATTTTTACCAAAAAGGTCAAGTATAAGATATAGTACAGCTTCTTCTGTACCTACTTTATGATTCAAACTCAATAAATTTTTAGAATAACCATCTACCACTGGATCAGCTATTGGGTGAAAATATAATCCAGCACCTTTATTCATAGTAAGCGCATTATTAAATGCGTATCCACTATTTGGGCTATCTGTTTTTAAAGCAGTACCTACACTTACAACAAAATTGCTTTTAGAGAGAGTTTCTAAATCTCCACTATATAAGTTTTTACCACTTACCTGTGCAAAATTATCTAAAAACTTCTTATACATGTAAGCATCTTTATTTATTAACTTATATCCATATTTATCTTTTAATTTTTGAAGTATAAGTGCTTCTTCATTGGTAATAAGACTATCAAACTCTATAGTATCTACTTTAGATTTAAGAGCATCTATTATTTTTTCAAATGCCTCTTCATCTTTCTCTTTAACTACATTTTCAAAATCATAACCATATCTGGCAGCTCCATGAATTGGTGAAAAACCATACTCATTACTTACTCTATAGATTCTATCATTTGAGTTAGTGATACTATCATGCTTAACATCGTAATAGATAAGAGAACAATCACTACTATGAGGATTTGCTGCTGGAACTCTTTTAAGCTCCCAAGCATTTGATTTGTACTGAAAATCACTACTTACAAGTGCACCAACAGGACAAACAGCACTACACTCACCACACATAGTACAATCTAAAGTTTCAGCTCCGCTTGCAACACCAATAATAGACTTTTGAAGTTTATTCCACATTGCATATGCATCTTTTGGAGTTTTCTCTTTCCACTCTTTAGGAAGCTCAGGACCACCACGCTTAACTGTTTTGAGTGCAGACTCACCTATCATGTCTTTACAAACTGTAACACAACGCTCACAAACTATACAAAGAGATGGATCATAATGAATCTTACCCCAGTCAACAGCAGGACGAGGCATATCTGGTATACAATGGCTTTGACAATCAACTTCCATCTCCATTGTATAGTTTTGAAGCTCGCACTCACCACTTTGGTCACAAACACCACACTCTAAAGGATGATTTACATCGTATATCTCCATGATAGCACGACGCTCTTTTTCTATCTCTTCATTTTTTGTGATAATACTCATGCCATCTTTTGCTTTTGCATTACATGAATATGCACGTTTACCATCAACCTCTACCAAACATAGCCTACAAGCTAACGTTGGTGAACAGTTTGATAGATAACATAAAGCAGGGATAAATATGTCATTTGCTCTTGCAATATTGAGTACAAAATCTCCCTCTTGTGCCTTACATTCAACGCCATCTATTGTTATTGAAATATTGCTCATTGAACTTCTCTCTTTGTAATTTTTGCTACTTTAAATCTATATGAGTCTTCATTGAACTCATCTGCCATCAAAGCAATAGTACCTTTTAACTTTTTATCAAGTTTAAACTCTCTGTTTTGATTTTCTACCAATATTGCTTGTCCGTCTTGTACTTTTGCTGCAACTCCAAACTGAGCTGAGCCCACAAGAATATCTCTATTATTTTGTGAGTTATACTTAAAAATAACAGTTCCATCAAAACTCTTTAACTCTTCTATCTCTTCTACTTGTGTACTTTTTGTTTTTAACTCTTTTAAACATTTAACTTCTACATCACAATACTCTGTTATAAGATTGATAAATTTTGAAATATTCTCATTTCTTGGGTTTAATAAAAGGTCTTTTCCAAATATAATAAGTGGATTTGAAGCATTTTTTATCATTGTATACAGCTCTTCAGCCTCTTCTTCACCTATATTTGTTTCAGCACTTATATATCCCTCATCTAATTCATCAAAGTACTCTTTTATCTCTTGAGATAAATTTGCATTTTTTAAAAGCTCTTTAGAAAGAATAGCAACTACCCCCTCTTCACTTCCAGCTTCATATCTACAAAAGAATTTTACACTACTCATAAGTGGAATATCTTCAAGAATAGAAATCAGTGCTATTTTAGAATCTTGTATCTCTTCAAATAACTTTTTATCATCCAAAGAGAGCATGGAACCTATAACTACTACTAAATCATTCTTCACTCTGTATGTCCTTTTGCTTTTTTACAACAATAGTCCAATCTACCTCATTGAATTTTAATGAGTTCATTAGAGTATATCCTGCTTCTTTAATCATATCAGCACTTTTTTGAATAGGAGTAAAATCTCCAATCTCAAATATAAATATAGATACCTCATCATTAGAAGAACTCTCAACAAGCTCCAACATTCTTCCATAAAAATTATCTTTTAAGTGTCTTAAATCATATCTTTTCATTTTAATATCTCCTTTTTCAAGAAGTGAATTCTTGAAAAATTCCCCTCACTAAAGCTTTGTCTTTGACAAGAGTAAAATATATTTTTCATACCATACTCCTTATCTATCTATTTCGCCAAATACAATATTGGCATTACCAATAATCGTAACAACATCAGCTAAGTACTGTCCTGGAAGTAAATCTTGAAGTATACTCGTATGCCAAAAACTTGGTGCTCTTAGTTTAAGTCTATATGGATATGGATCACCTTGAGAGTTTATATAAAAACCAAGCTCACCTTTTGGTGATTCTGTTGCTACATAAACTTCACCTACTGGAGGACGCATACCTTGAGTTACTAAAACAAAGTGTTGCATCAAAGAGTAATTTTGCGTCATTATCTGCTCTTTTGGAGCCGATATATACTTTGGAGCATGTGCCATAAGCTCTGGTGTTGTCTCTTTATACATAGGAATAAGCTGTTTTAGTATTTTTAGTGACTCTCTCATCTCTTGCATATGAAGTTTATATCTTCCGTAGCTATCACATCTATCACTAACAGGAACATCAAATTCTACTTCATCATAAAGCTCATATGGTTCCTCTTTTCTTATATCCCATGCTATACCACTTCCTCTGAGCATAGGTCCACTACAACCCCAAGTTTGTGCCATTTCTGGACTAATAACACCTACATCTTCTAATCTCATTTTCCAGATACGGTTTTGATCCAATAATCCTTCATAAGTAGCTATTGCTTCTGGTAACTCATTTATAAACTTCATTAAAGAAGTTATCCAACCCTTTGGAAGATCAAGTGGAACACCACCAATACGAATAGCAGAATGAGTTAATCTAGCTCCACAATAATCCTCAAAAAGATCCATTGCATACTCACGTTCTCTAAATGCGTATAAGAAAACTGTCATTGCTCCAACATCTAAGGCATGTGCAGCTATCCAAAAAAGATGCGAAGTTAAACGTGAAAGCTCTAAAATCATCATTCTAATCACTTTAGCACGTCTTGGTACATCTAAATCTATCAATTTTTCAACAGCTAAAGCAAACCCATAGTTATTTGAACTTGAAGCTATATAATCCATGCGGTCTGTCGTTGGTAAAAACTCATTATATATCATATTTTCTGCCATCTTCTCCATACCACGGTGAAGATAACCAATATCAGGAGTCGCTTTTGTAACAAGCTCTCCATCAAGCTCTAATATAAGACGAAGTTGTCCATGAGAACTTGGATGTTGAGGGCCAAAGTTGATAATCATACTATTATCTTCCCGCTCAAATACTAAATTCTCAAAAAATGGTTGAAGTCTATTTACTTTTTGCATATTATGGTCTCTCTTTTAGTATTTTTACATCTTTTTTAGATAGTTTTCTTACAATTGGAATACCACCCTCTTCTTGATAATCTGTCTCTATAGGTGTATCACTATACTCTGCCCCAAAAGGAACTTCATGTTTAATTCTTGCAAATCTATGAGTATCTTTTTCAACTATCCTTGCACTATCTCTCTCTTCTGGCCCAATTATATCTCTATACTCTTTACCAAAAATCTTATCTATTTCATACCATTGAGCTTCTTCATCACCAATAAGTGGGTAAGTTTTACGAAGTGGATGATCGTGCCAATCATCTGGCATAAGAATTCTTTTCATATAGTGGTGTCCTACTATTCTAACACCAAACATATCATACATTTCTCGCTCAGCCCAATCTGCGCTTTTGTAAACGTTACTTACTGTTTGAATCTCTTCTTTCTCTTTTATGAAAAATTTAACGCGCATTCTTTTTCTTTTGCTAGTTGAAAGCATCTGATAAAATATCTCAAACTCACCACTTTTTGCTAACCAATCAATAGCACTAAGTTCACTCAAAAAGTTATACTCTAGCTTATCTCGTAAGAATGTCATTACGTCTACAATATCTTTTGCATTGATATAGACTACTAATTGCCCTCTTTGAATGTAAGCTTCTTTCACAGAAAATGAAGACTCTAAATCTGCTACATCTTTTGCAAAAACTTCATCAGTGCTAACTTCATCTTTAGGGATTTGAGGAGCAACGTAAAATCTGTCATTATAATAAGCTTTTTTCTGCTCATTTTTTCTATCTGAATATGCTCTCATTACACTAACCTCTTTGGTTTTAGTTTTCTTGATGCACTCTCTGTTCTTATCTTCTTTTGTAAAAGCATAAGTGCATACTGCAAGCTCTCTGGACGAGGTGCGCACCCTGGAAGATAGATATCTACTGGGATAATTCTATCTGCTCCTTGAACTGTAGCGTATGTATTAAACATACCTCCTGTATTTGCACAACTTCCCATACTAATAACCCACTTTGGCTCACTCATCTGGTCATAAAGTCTTCTCATAAAAGGTGAGTGTTTTTTAGTCAAAGTTCCTGCAATTATAAGTACATCAGATTGTCTAGGACTAGCTCTAAAAATTGTTCCAAATCTATCAAAGTCATATCGACTACCACCTGTTGCCATCATCTCAATAGCGCAACATGCAAGTCCATATGTCAAAGGCCATAGTGAGTTACTTCTACCCCACTGAACTAATTTATCTACTGTTGTAAGAGCAACTGGTAAGCCACCTTCACTTAGATAATTTATCTTATGCTGTGCCATTCAAGCGCTCCTTTTTTCCATGCATATACAAAACCAATAGCAAGAAGTGCAATAAAGAGCACCATCTCAATAAAACCAAACCATCCTAACACTTTAAAGTTTACTGCCCATGGAAACATAAAAATAATCTCCACATCAAACAAGATAAAAAGAAGTGCAAAAAGATAAAAATGAGCCGAAATTTTATTTGGCTGTTTACTAACCTCTGGTCCACACTCGTAAATAGTGAGCTTTAACTTCTCAGTATCAAGCCTTGCCATTCGTCGTGAAACGATTCTTGCTAAAACAGTTATGCCGTAAAACACAGCAACCCCAAACGCTAAGAGGAAAAATGCTCCAAAATAGGGATGAGCAAAATCCATATGTGACATTTGTGTCATGGAAAATCCTTACATGTAATGAACTCGAAAGTTCTTAATTTAATATCAATTAAGCTAAATCTATTGATTTTACCTTAATTCATATTAAAAGATTTTTATACAGATACAAAACCCATAGACTTTTCTTCGCCAAAAACTCCTGTTTTTTCTCTCTTGATTGCATGTATAAAATCTTCCATACAGAAGATTGGTTCATCTTTTACTGCAACCCTCAAAGCACAATTTTTTAATACCAATTTTATCTGTCCTCCACTAAGTTCATACTTTGCTAACTCATCTATAGAAAAACTCTCTTCATAAACTGCACTCTCGGGAAGAAGCTTTTGCCACAACTGTGCTCTTTGCTTTAATGTAGGTTTTTCAAATGCTATTTTATAGTCAAACCGTCTCGAAAATGCCCCATCTATAGTCTCTAAAAGGTTTGTTGTTGCTATTAAAACTCCATCAAATTTTTCTATCTGTTCTAAAAATATATTTTGCATCTGATTATGCATCTTATCTGCACCACTAGCACCTTCAGTTGAACGAGCACTTAAAAACTGGTCTGCTTCATTAAGTAACAATACTGGCTCACTTTTAGTTTTTATAACTAAATCTTTAAAAGTATCAAAAATAGCTCTTACATTTTGTTCACTCTCTCCAACATACTTAGAAAGTATTTTAGAACAATCAAAGCTAAGAACTCGTTTTTTCATAGACTTTGCTAGTGAATATGCAGTCATAGTTTTACCAGTACCAGGAGGTCCATAAAAGATAATTTTAGCGTCAATTCCACCACGCCTCTCTTTAACTCCCCACTCTTTTAAAAGTTTCATTACATTTTTATCTATCTGTTTTAAAAGATTGCCTAAAAGTTCTCTTGTTTTTGGAGTTAAAACTACGTCATCAAGTGTTGTTTTTGGATCAATTAACTCAAAAATCTCTTGTTCACTTATAAGCATATCTAGTTTTATCTTTTTTGCTTTTTTATCTTTATTTGGATGCATAATTTTTTGAAGTAGTTCTTCACTTATAAAAAAACTTCTTGAAACACCCCCAAAACCATTGAGCATTTCATCATAATCTATAATTTCTTCTTCGATAAGCTTTGAACCTTCTTCTAGTAAAGCCCTATTTTTCATCTTCTCATAATCATCTACACTTATAAGATTTACTAGCGTATTCATATCTCTTAGGGATTCAAATTCACTTGCATACTCTTCTTTTAAAAGTGCTAAAAATATAACTTGTTCTTTTTGATTTAATTCATACTCTGAAAATATTTTCTCTATGGCTATATCTATCTGACTTGATTCCACTCTAGCTAAAATTCTAGATTCTAAGAGTTGTAATTTAGAGGTAAGTGAACTTATACTAACAGAATTTTGTTTATTGAGACTGAGTTTTTGATATATCTCAATGCGTAGAAATTGATCTTTTAAATACTCTAAATGATCTTCATAAGGGACTACTTCAGGAAGTTCCATATCTAAACTACCATCTTCTAAAAGCTTTAAAAAAGAACTACTTAAAGTGATAGTCGCATTTAGTAATTCTAAGTTTGAAGTTTCTGATATTTTTAAATTTACAAAAGCACCAAGAGTTATCCAACCTTGGTCAAGTAAGTTTTTTACTAAGTGTAACTGTTTTATATGATTGTACTTTTTATCCCCAAATAGAGTTACAAGAATATCTAAAACAACAACTTCTACACTACCACCAATGTACTGTTTTGTTATCTCTCTTAAAAGTTTACTCTCTTCTGAAGTTGATTTTAAATAATTAAAAATTATACTATTTTCAATACTCTTATTTTCTAAAAAATCTACTAAATAACGCAAACTATACCTTTATGTGTAAACCAAAATTATAAAACTATAGTATTTTAACATAACAAAGACATGATATAGGTTAAGCCAAGAGATAACTTCTTCACTTAAGTTTAATTAAATTTTACCTATTAAATTCGCCTTTTTGTACTTGTTCTTTTAGTATACGCTTGAGTACTTTTCCTGTTGCATTTTTAGGTAATTCTTCTACAAAATAGACATGTTTAGGGACTTTAAAGTTTGCAAGATGAGATTTGAGATATTTTTTCATCTCTATTTCTTTTAATTCAACATCCTCTTTAGGTTGAATAAAAGCCATAACTTCTTCGTCATTTAGCTCATTTTTCATACCAATTACTGCAGCTGTATCTACTCCTTCATAAAGAGCTAAAACTTCTTCTATCTCTCTTGGATATATATTAATTCCTTTTGAAATAATCAAATCTTTCTTTCTATCTACAATATAGAGAAAACCATCTTCGTCCATCTTTCCTAGATCACCAGTAAATAGCCAATCATTTACTTTAACTTCATCAGTAGCATCTGGACGATTTAGATAACCTTGCATCACACAATCACCCTTAACAATAATCTCACCAACTTCACCAACAGGCATCTCTACCATCTCTTCATCAACTATTTTTATCTCAAAACTCTCAAGTGGAAGTCCAACTGAAAGTGGTTTTTGTTTATCCAAACGGTTTACTGCAACTGCAGGTGAACATTCACTTAGTCCATAACCCTCTGTTAAAACTGCATTTTTAAACTTTGCGCTAAAATCATTTATAACTGATTCACTTAGTGCTGCACTTCCTGATATAAAAACTCTAATTTTATTAAACCACATAAAATACCATGGTATTTTCGCTTTTACCAAAGAGTTATATAAAGAAGGAACTCCTAAAAAAATCGTAGCACGTCTAAGTAGTGCTTGTTTTAGAACATTTGCAAAAGGAAATACTGATTTTACAATAATGACAGAAGAGTTTGTCATAACTGGTAAAATCACCATAACAGAAAGAGTAAAAGCATGAAACATTGGTAAAAACACCATAAATCTATCTTCTTCGTTAACCTCGAAAGCTTTTTGACCAGCCCAAGTATTTGAAAATATATTACGATAACTTAACATTGCACCTTTTGGTTTCCCTGTTGTTCCTGATGTATAAACGATACAAGCTAAGTCATCAAGTTTTGGAGGAGTTAAAAGCTGTTCATGTGCTTCATTGCTAGCCGTTATTTCTGAAAAACTAAAATTTTTATCATCAAGACCATCATACTCTTGGGTCCAAACAATCTTCTCTATAGATGTTGAATTAATAAGATTTTTTGTCTCTTTAGAAAAAGATGGTGAACAAATCAACATCTTTGCACTACAATCATTAACTATATACTCAAACTCTTCATGTTTCAAAAATGTGTTGATAGGGACTACAATAGCCCCTATCTTTGTAATAGCAAAGAGTGATATCATGAACTCTTCTGAGTTACCAACTATCATAGCAATCTTATCACGACTTTTTATACCACTAAACTCCAAAAACCTAGCAAAAGTATCAATCTTTCGTTTAAAACGAAGATTGTCAACTTTTCTTTTATCTATAAAAATAACTGGCTTACTTGGACTTACTTTAGCGTTATGCTCAATCGCTTCATAAAAATTTTGATATCTGTACTCTAGCATTTACTTTCCTTGATCATTTCTACTTGGTGGCTTATATTTATAAAAGTGTAAATATAAGCCATCTATACTAATAGATGGCTTAAAAAATATTTATTATTAAAACTTATATTTAAAAGATGCTGTCAATAAATGTGCTGAAGCATTAGTAAATGTACCAACTAAATCTCCTAATGCAACTCCTTGATTTATAGTACGAGATTCTTTGTCATCATATAAATAAGCTAAACCAATTTTCATATCTTTATTTAGCTTATATTCTAAACCAACAGAATAAAGTTTTGCATCACTATCAGGTAATTCAAAACCTAATGTATCATCTGGTATAGGATTTTTATCTATAGCAAATGCTGCCATTAATTTTAAATCATCATTATACTGATGTGTAATTCCTATACGATAAGCATTAACATCTTTCCAGTTTTTTGGTTTTACCCCTCCTAAAACAGCTTCTGCTGTAGGATCTACAAAGTTAAAATCCAATACATCATATGCTGACCAATATGTTCTTTCAAAAACTACTTCAACTGTTGTTTTATTCATAGTATATGCCGCAGCAAAAGCAAGAGTAGCTGGAAGAGGAACCATTACATCCGTAGGAGTGTCATAAATATATGCACCAATATGTCCTTTTGCATCTCCTTCTATAGTTAAATCCACTTTTGAACGATATGTTGATGAAATAGTTAAGTTTTCTAATGGTTTATAACTCATAGCTAAGTTATATCCAAAATCAATAGAGTCTCCATCCATATCTTGTGATACTGCTGCAGAATCAGCTCTAACAACTCCTTTTGAATAAATACCTCTTAAACCAAAACCAAAAGAAAATTTATCATTAATTTTATAACTAGCTGTTGGATTCAACTCTATTACTGCTAGATTAAATTCATTTGCTGAACTTGAAGGAAATGCTTCATCCCATCTTTTTGACAATCCACCAGGGGTAACCATAGAAAAACCAAATCTCCAATCACCTACAGCAGGCGAAACATAATGAAATGTAGGAATATAAAAATTTTCATTTAATGAATCAGCATCTGATGCTGGAACACCTGTTTTTGAAGGAGAGCTTCCTGCATCTGTATAGTCTACTTTGGGAAGATTTAAGTAAGTAAAAGTAATTTCAACTTCTGCTCCATCTTCCATCCATGCCATATTTGCTGGGTTATAATAACTTGCATCTGCTCCATCTGCATTTGCTATATACGCAGCAGATAATGCTGTTCCATTTAGTGATTGCTCGGGAATTTTATATCCTGATGCACTTAGTGTTACTGCACTAAGGCCAAGCAGTGCTGCAACTTTTGCGTAATTTTTCATCTAATTGTCTCCTTTTTGTTGAACAAGTCCAACAAAAATTACTAGCACTAAAGCACGAAATAAACTTCTGTAAATTAATAACTATTATTTTTGTTTAACTCTATTCTTTTTTAATTTTCAACTAAACTATACAAAAGCTCAATCTCTTGTGCCCAGATAGTGTCGTCTATAGTTTCTAGTACCATAGGGATATCATCAATTCTCTTATCATTCATGATAAACTTAAATGCATCTAACCCAAGCTTGCCCTCTCCTATGGAGTGATGTCTATCTACTTTACTCCCTAAATCTGGCTTTGAATCGTTAAGATGCATACCCATTAAGTACTCGAATCCAACAATCTTAGCAAATTTTTCCATAGTTTCATTATATGTTTTTTCTGACCGAAAGTCATAACCAGAGACAAAAAGGTGACAAGTATCGATACAAACGCCTATACGAGCCTTATCTATAGAATTATTCATCAAAAAGCCTAAGTGTTCCATTTTGTAACCCATATTGCTTCCTTGTCCAGCTGTATTTTCTACTACAAGTTTCACTCCTTTTGTTTGACGTAAAGCTTCATTCATAGACTCACTTATAAGCTCTAAACAATCATCTTCACTTATAAGTTTAAGATGACTTCCTGGATGAAAATTCAATCTATCAAGTCCTAATTGTTCACATCTTTTTAACTCATCTATAAAAGCATTTAAAGATTTTTCTCTTTTTTCAGGGTCTGGGTGACCTAAATTTATGAGATAACTATCGTGAGGTAAAACGTGTTTTGGGAGTATTTCTGATTTTTCTAGCTCTTCTTTAAACTTTGCGATTGTTTTTTCATCAAGTGGCTTAGCTACCCATTGACGTTGATTTTTTGTAAAAAGAGCAAAAGCTTTTGCACCAATTTTTCTAGCATTAATTGGAGCATTGAAAACTCCTCCACTTGCACTAACATGAGCACCTATATATTTCATTTTAATTCCTTTAGTTTTATCAATACTCTATTTTTTCTATCTTTAAAATATAAATTTCCATCTTTGACTCTGTACTTTATATCGTAACTAGCTGTTTTTATCTTTTGTTCAAATCCATTCTCTATTTTTTTAAGATTTTTTTTATCATATATATGTTTAAGATTAAAAAGCTCATCTATAAAAC